>CADCWK010000116.1 GCA_902806375.1 uncultured Thermomicrobiales bacterium | reverse complement strand
AGTTGACCGCGACCACACGCGACGTCGAACGCGGCGCCGTCCGGGTCGAGACCAACGTCACCGAACGCGACGAGACGCTCAGCGTCCCGGTCACCGAGGAGCGCGTCCACGTTGAGCGCCACGCGGTCGACCGACCGGCCAGTTCGTCCGACATCTCCGCCGACGGCGCCGTGATCGACGTCCCGGTCCACGGCGAGGAAGTCGAGCTGCAGAAGCAGGCCCGGGTCGTCGAGGAAGTCGAGATCTCCAAGGAGGCCGTCCAGCAGACGGAGCAGGTCAGCGGGACGGTCCGCCGGGAAGATGTCGAGGTCGTCGAGGAGACGCCGATCGATCGCGGTACCGGCTCGACTCGCGTGTCCGGCGGCGAGACGCGGCGCTAGCATCTCGCACCTCGCTGGGAACGGGAGCTACGAGGCGAGACCCAGGTCATGGTTGACCGGCTCGCCTCGTGGCTCCCGCTGAGGATCGCCGCTCGCCCGTCTCGGACCATGATTGGTCAGGGGCGCCGGGAATTCCATGCGTTGTAGCCCCCCTCGCCGGACAGAGGACGCGACTCGCTCGACGATCCTGGCCCGGCCCCCGGGCACCGCCTCGTCACTCGTGTGCTCACGCCGGTCGGAGCGGGAGAGTCTGGGAAGACGACGGCGGTCCGTCGATGCCGATGCCCGTACCAGGTAGCAGGACACGCCAGCACACGGTAGTCGCTGGGCCCACCCATCCCGCCTTGGTCCTGGCACTCCCCGACCCTCGCTGGGTGATCAGACTGCTTACCAGGTCTCTGGCTCGCCAACGCAAGACAGACCGCGAGCCGGTGGAATCCACTCGCCCACCACGGGTGGCGGGGAGTACAGGCTATTCCCGGCCGGAGTTCTCCCCAACCATTGACCGTCAACGACCCCCATACCTGCTGTCTGCGCGGGTATGCACTCTGGAATACGTACTCCTGAAGCGATGCTGCCCTTAACTACGTACTTCCGGTTATGTCCGGTCAGCGAGGGGATCGGTACGATGGACGGGCCTTCCCAAGGGGCGCGAGCCGGTCGCTTCCCGGGAGACGGAACGAGAGGGGAGTCGCATGAAGCGATTCGTCATGGCGGCGACGGTGCTGCTCAGTCTGGCCGTCGGGTTGATCTTCTCAGCACCGATGACGGTGCTGGCTGGCGCGGATCTGGGGAATGACGGCATCGACACGGACTGTCCGCCAACGAGCAACGACTTCGTGTCGGTCGGAGCGGCACAAGCCTACTTCGAGGGCGACGGGGGTTCCGTCGACCGCAACGTCGATGACCTGGACAGCGATGGTGACGGACTAGCCTGCGAGGACAGCGTCTTCCCCAGTCCGGACCCGAGCGGCGGCCCCCCTGTGGTCGACCCGGTCAGCTGTGGGTTCTTCGATACCCAGGCGGATGCCCAGGCCGCGCTCGACGCGGGGCAGGGCGACCCGGCGGTCCTCGACCCCGACGGCGATGGGTTCGCCTGCGAGTTCCGGTTCGGGGAGGTGGTGACGCCGCCGAGTGAGGGCGGCGCGGAGCCCCCGCCTCCTGGTGAGGGGGAAGCCGTGATCGTGGCCTACCCGGTTACCGCCTATCTCTGCGATACCGACCCTGGGGACTACAACCCCAACCGGGGGGACGTCCTCGGTGGTGGCTGTGTCCTCGCCGACGGGATCACCTTCTCGGTGGCCCAGTCATCGGACGGGACGGTGTATGGGTCCTGCACCACGATCGCCGGTCGGTGCACGGTGGACGCTCCCCAGAGCCTGACCGACCCGCTGGTGATCACCGAGGACGTCTCGACCGTGCCGGCGGGTTACGCGCCGCGCGCGAATCCGTTGACCGACATCAACTTCTCCGAGTTCGCCGGTGCCATCTTCTTCAACATCCGGACCGGTGGTACGCCCGCCAGCGAGGCCCCGAAGCCCTCCACGGGCGGCACGACCACGGAACCCAGCACGCCGGCTACACGCACCGGCGGGACGACCACGACGAGTCTGCCGAGCACGGGCAGCGGCCCGAGCACCCCGGGATCGCTGCCAGCGACGGCCCTGCTGTGCGCGCTGTTTGCCGGTGCGGCTCTCGTGACCGGTACGACCCGGGTGATCCGGGGGCGCCAAGGCTGACGCTTCCGGCTGTTGCCCGGACTCGAGAGACGGGCCGGCGAGGATTACCTCACCGGCCCGTCTCGCTACGCCGAGCGGGCCGGATCGCCCCCAGTGACGAAAAGGACGGTTTTGGCATTCGCCATATCGATCTGGCGTACCAGGACTCCTCAGCTATAGCGCACCAGCGCCGCCGGTTGTGAGGGGGCAGGAGCGCGAACGGCCGATCGCGCCAGGTGGTCTCAGGGGAAGGCGTCGGCGGGTCAGGCAGGGTGTCGGACCGGGAGGCGGACTACCTGGCACCGGTCACGACCGTCAGGGCAAGGCGAGGCGCTGCCCTGTGCGACCCGGGAGGGTCCGATACAGGTGACCTGACAGCGTCGTCACGTAGAGATGGTCGAGGGCGGGCCCTCCGAACGCGCAATTCGACGGACGCCCGGACGGCACCGGGTGCTCCTCCAGCACGGTGCCGTCCGGGGCGAAGACGGCGACCCGTGAGCCCGGGCCGCTCAGCTCCCAGCCGCAGGTCGCGACGATGTTGCCGTCCGTGTCCAGGCACATCCCGTCGATCCCGCGGGCATCACCGAAGTCGTGCAGGACGCGCATGTCGCCGAGCGACCGGTCGGGCCGGATGGTGTAGGCGCGCAGCTGTCGCACGGAGCCGGCGTCGTAGTCGCTCTGGGCGACGTAGAGGGTCGACCGGTCGGCCGAGATCAGGAGGCCGTTGGGCCGGGTGGTGTCGAAGGTGACGCGGGTGACGGTCCAGCCCGTGCCGTCCGGGGCGCCGGGCACGGGTGGGTCGAGCCGGTAGACCGAGTCGTGGTCCAGCTCCCGCGGCGCCTGGTCGTCCCGGTAGCGCGGGTCCGTGAACCAGACGCTGCCGTCCTCGTCGAGCGCGAGGTCGTTGGGGCTGTTGAACCGGCGGCCCTCGAAGCCGTCGGCCAGCACTTCCCGCGTGCCGTCCGGGCCGTACCGGGTGACTGCCCGACCGTCGCCCTCGCAGGCGTAGAGGCTGCCGTCTGGCCGGATCTGAAGGCCGTTGGCGCCCCCGACCCCCTGGAGGACGGTCGTGACGGCGCCCGTCGCCGGGGCGTACCGCCGGATCTCGTCGTGCGCCATCGCCGTGAACAGCAGCCCGGTGCCGTCCCAGACCGGCCCCTCGGTGATCGTGTCCGGCCCCGCCAGCAACTCCCACTCCCACGCCATCGTCGGTACCCTCTTGTTAAAGCCGCTTCAGGGAAGAACGTGACGGTCCACCCGGTATTAGGCTGGACGACGCGGTCCGCCTAGTATCCCGGAAACCGACCCTCCAGGTTGGAGCACTGGCGACGGTTCAGGCACTCGGACGACCCAAAGGACCGGGAGCAGGACGCTGGAGGATCTGACGGGAGCGGGCATGGGCAGCCGCTTCGGCCTCGGATGCAGGCGTCCAGTCCAGCCCCCATTCCTGCAGGACGAATGGGATCACCTGCTCTTCACCCTCCTTTGCGAGTAACGTCCGGAGCCGGGGCTCGATCTCCGTCGCGAACTCCGCAATGGTCCACTCCCGGATCGTCCGGATCGGATTGGTCGCCGGATCGCGGACCGGCAGGTCCCGTTCGACATCCATTACCACCGGATGGATGGCTGAGCGGCGCATCTGCACCAGACCGGCCGCGGGAACCCCATAGGCTGACTCGTCAATGTCTTCCAGCCATCGGAGGTAGAACTCGGCGACGGCCACGTACATAAACCCGGTCCGGTTCCGGGTGAGGGCGAGCGTTGCCTCGCCGTCGAGCCGGCGCCAGATCCCGTCGAGCAGGGGCAGCAGCCGCTGGTCGCCGAGCAGGAGCAGGGTGCTGATGGTCAGCCCCTGCCGGCGTGGCAGGAACGTGGACAGGAGGGCCAGCACTGCTTCCGGCCCGGTCATTGTGGAGTCGTCGCCCGGCTCGTCGAAGTACGAGACGAAGGTCATCAGGGCTGTCGTAAAGACCGAATCATCCTGCTCGAGATACAGGAACGGGTTGAAGACCCGGCCGAAGGGGAGGCGATACCGGGCGACGAACCCGGCGACCTGTTCGATCATGCGCAGGCGCTCGCCGATCGTCAGCCGGGCTTCGATCACGGGATAGAGGGACATGAGGCGTGTGATGCGATCCTGGTCCTCGTCGCAGCCGAAGGCCATGATCTGCTGAAAGGCAAGCAGCTGGAACTGCTCCTTGGGGATGCGTCGCCACGACGTGCTGTCGGCGGCAACCGCCTCCAGTTCGATCCGATATTCAGCAGCTTCGGTGATGGCGGCGTCGGCCAGCGGTTCGTCGAGTTCATGCCAGCGGGACGCTTCGGTCCATGCCAGTCGTTGACGCAGCACTGCCCCCCGGCGGCTATGCTCCTTGGGCCAGTGGTTAGTGATCTCGTCTGTCGATCGGTTCGGCATGGCCCTCGTCCTGCTTGGATCGTCGCGCGGCAAGCAATGTTCAGCAGCCTAAACGCCTAGGGCAAAACACACCCATTGTCTAGGTCTATCCGATTATTCCCGACCGTATAGCCGATTCCGACATCGACTTCGACTGGGTCCACCCCAGATCCACCGACATCTTGACCATGCCGACCACCGCCGCCATGTGGCGTCCGCTCCTGACCCGAATCCATTTCCCTGTCCCATCGTTGAATGATGCAGGGTTCTCGTCGCGGGTGACAGACGCGCCGGTGCCGGGAACCCGGGACAGTCGGGGAGGAGCCGTGCGGGCCGTGGTGCGGGAGGGGGACCTCGAACCGGACGAGACCGACCGCCTGGCGGACGAGGCGGCGACGCTGTTCCGTGCCCAGCGTGACCTGCGGGAGTTCGAGCCGCTCTACCGGCGTTACTACCTGCCGGTCTTCGAGTACTGCTACCGCCGTCTGGGCGACAGGGAGTGGGCAGCCGACGCCAGCAGCCAGGTCTTTGCCAAGGCACTGGCGGGCGTCCATGGCTTCCGGTCGGGTTCGGTCGCCGGCTGGCTGTTCACCATCGCCCGCAACACGGTCATCGACGCCGTCCGGACGCACCGGTCGCATCAGGCGATCGACAGGTGGTTCGGGCTATCCGACCCCGGCCCGGCACCGGAAGACCAGGCGATCGCCAACGACCAGCGCCGCGTGCTGTTCCGGGCGATGGCGATCCTGACGCCGGAGCAGCGCGGCATCGTCGAGCTCCGCTGGGCCGGGCTGACCGGACCGGAGATCGCCCAGGCGCTCGGGCTCAGTCTGAGCGCCGTCAAGAGTGGCCAGTACCGCGCCTACGCCCGGCTCCGGAGCCTCCTGGCCGACGAGCAGATCTTCGGGGATGCCCCATGACTACACCTGACCCGGACCGGCTCGCCGAGGCCCGCGCCGCCGAGCAGCTCAGCGCTCACCTCGACCGGCACGGCGACGCCCACTCGCCCCGGTCAGACGCGCCACCGCTGGCCGCCACCGTCCGACTAACCGAGCGGTTCGCCCGAAGTCCGGTCACTGACGCGGACATTCGAGCCGACGAAGACCGGATCTGGGAGGATCTCATGCTGCGCTACGCGATGACGTCGTCGTTCCCCTCCACCACGCAGGTCCCAACAGCCCTCGACGCTGCCGATGGTTGGTCCCATTCCGTCGAGAGGTCGACGACCGCTCGGTCTTCTCGGCCTGGCCGGCGACTCGGGCAGCGCGCCATGGGGCTCGTCGCGACCCTGACACTGGTCGCATTGGTCGGATTGTCGGGAGTGGCCGTCTACCTCAACGCACCCCGGGACAACCCGTCGCCGACATCACTGGCAGGGGTCACTTACGGAACGCCGGACACGTCGACGCCGGTTGCGTCGGAGCAGGTGACGGAGGTCGGCACTCCGACCTTGGCTGAGGGGATTGCTACGCTAGATGAATCAGCCTATGAGGACGTTCCACCTCCCATGGCGTATGGGGAGGACTGGCACATCGTATCCGCGCCATATCTCTACACGTTGCCCTATACCGATGTTCAATCGCGGGTCTACTACTACGCCGACAACGACGGGAGCCGACTCCTGTTGCTGGTAGTGGACTATGGCGATTCCACCGACACAGCCAGTCAGGCCTTCGACCATTTCACCGCCCAGATCACCGCCCTACAGGGGACGCTCGATCGAGCCGGGCTCGACAGCACCCTGGACGAGATCCAGGCTGAACCACTCGCAGGGTGCTCCCAAACCTTCCGGGGTGATGGCCAGGAACGGATTACCAACTACGGGGTTGGCATGAGCCTCTGTCTGGACGAGACCAACCGCCAAGTGATCTTTGCGACCGTGAACGGGTACCTCTGGGACTCGCCCGGTCCTGGGCAGTTCTACCCGGCATCCGACTCCGTGGTGACCGAGGTGCTCGCGTTCGGGGGTCTAGCAGCCACCCCGGTTGCGGCCCGCTGAGCCCGATGGAGAACATCTGGATCAGGCAGGTTGCGGCAGCCGGGTACCCTTCAAAGGACCCTTGTGGTGGAGATTGGCAGCCGTGCCCTGACGGGCGAGCCCAATCAATGCGTCTGGGCTATCTAGCGCATCGGGATCTTCGCCTGTACAAGAGCGGCTCGTCGATCGTGGTTTTCAGTTGCTAACCGAATGAGGAACGCCCCTTCCACCCGTGAGGGTGGAAGGGGCGTTCCTCGGGACCAGGCGTCCTGATTAGCCGAGGCTGACGGTGCCGAGGAAGGTGGCGATCGCCTCGCCGATCTCCGTGTCCGATTCGCGCCGGGTGAGGTCGACGTGCTCGTAGCCGACCGTGAGGTCGGTGAGGACGTCGGTCAGCGGGTCGAGGTTGGCAGTCGTGGCGGCCGTCGTCGTGATGAGCAGGATCGGGGCGTCGATCACGCCGGCGAAGGTCGACGGCGTCCGGAGGGCGTAGCGGCCCGCCTCGAGGATCGGCAGCCCGAACGTCCGCTGGTACCAGGCCCGCTCACGGGGCGAGAACTGGTCGAAGGCACGGTCCCAGTCGGTGATCGGGTCGATGGCGATCACGGCCGAGAACTGGCCCGGCCGGCCCCCCGCCGCCGTCATCGCCAGGGATCCGCCGTAGCCCGTGCCGACGATGGCGAGCTGGCCCGGCAGGCCCAATTCCGCGTCGCGCAGGGTGCGGGCGGTCGTGGCGACGTCGTCGCTCTCCGCCTCGAAGTCGGCCAGGTCGGCCAGCCCGCTCTGGATGCCGCGGCCCAGCCCCGGCGTCCCGCGCAGGTTGGCGAGGAACGTCGAATAGCCGGCAGCGACCAGCGCCTGGGTGGCGAGGTCCGGTGCCTGGGCGGCGC
>CADCWK010000115.1 GCA_902806375.1 uncultured Thermomicrobiales bacterium | reverse complement strand
CGGCTCGTCTCAGAGGGCAAGGCGATCGTCCTCATCACCTGCTCCATCCACGGCACTGAGGTCGGCGGCACACAGATGACCCCGGAGCTGGTCCAGCGACTCGCGACCAGCGACGACCCGCAGGTCCTCCGGGTCCTCGACGAGGTCATCCTGCTCCTGGTGCCGTCGCTCAACCCGTCAGGGCTGGAGATGGTCGCCGACTGGTACGAGCGGACGCTCGGCACGCCGCACGAGGGCTCCAACCCGCCCGGCCTGTATCACCGGTACGCGGGGCACGACAACAACCGCGACTGGTTCATGCAGACACTCGTCGAGAACCGCCTGACCATCCAGCGACTGCACAACCCCTGGCGCCCGCACATCGTCTTCGACCTGCATCAGATGGGCAGCTTCGGTCCCCGGTACGTCGTACCGCCGTTCATCGACCCTTACGACCAGAACATCGACCCGATCCTGCAGGCAGCCGTCAACGATCTCGGTGGCAGCATGGCGCTCGATCTGACGGCCGAGGGCCGGACCGGCGTCGCGACCGGGATCATCTTCGATGCGTTCTCGCCGTCGCGCTCGTACCAGTTCTATCACGGCGGGGTCCGGATCCTGTCCGAGGCCGCCAGTGCCCGGATCGCCAGTCCGATCACCATCGTCCCGGCCCAGCTCGCCGAGGCCCGTGGCTTCGACCCGCTGGTCGCTCTCCAGAACCACCCGGCGCCCTGGACCGGGGGAGAATGGACGCTGCGGGCGATCGTCGAATACAACCTGACCAGTGTCTGGTCGGTCCTCGACCACGCCGCCCGGAACCGGGAACGGTGGGTACGGAACTTCGCCGCCGTCCAGCGGCGCAGCCTGGGCCGGAACCAGCCGCACGCCTACCTGATCCCGCCGGCCGGGAGCCAGCGGGACCCGGATGCCGTCGCGGACCTCGTCGATGTCCTCGCGCGCGGCGACGTGGAGGTCTCGGCGACGACTGACCCGGTCGTAGCCGATGGGGTGACGTATCCCGCCGGGACACTCGTCGTGCCGCTGGCACAGCCATTCGGTGGGTTCGCCAAGACCCTGCTCGAGGTCCAGCACTACCCGGATCTACGTCAGTTCCCAGGCGGTCCGGTCCGGCCGCCCTACGACAATACCGCTCACACGCTGCCGCTCCAGCTCGGCGTCCAGGTCGTCGAGGTGACCGGACCGGTGCAGGTGCCGATGCGGCGCGTCACCGATGTCCGGATCCCGGGAGGCTGGACGGCTGGCCCCGTCACCGGGGGACCAGTGCTCGTCTCGCCGCGCACCAACGCGGGCGTCCGTCTCGTGAACGCCGCGCTGGCGACGGGAGCCTCCGTCCGCCGGCTGACACCGGGAGGACCGAGCGGTCTGGAGGCGGGGACCTTCGTCGTGGACGGCCTGGGAGCGGACCAGCTCGGTGACCTCGCCCGGACTCATCACGTGGACATTGGCAGTGCTCCGGAGGGGCTCGACCCCGGCAGATTGTCCACCGTCACGGCGCCGCGCGTTGGGCTCTACCGGTCGTGGCGTGGCCAGGCGACCGACAGCGGCTGGACCGAACTGATCCTCGCCGAGTATGGCTTCGAGCCCACCCTCGTGCGCAACGGGGATATCCGGCAGGGAGGCCTGCGGGAGCGGTTCGATGTGATCGTCCTGCCGCAGGAGGGCACGAAGGCCATCGCTGCGGGGAACGATGCCAGCCAGTACCCCGCCGAGTTCGCCGGTGGCCTGGGAGACATCGGGGCCTTCCAGCTTCGCCGGTTCGTGGAGGAGGGCGGGACGCTGGTCGCGCTCGACAGCGCCAGTAGCTACGCGATCGGAGCCCTCTACCTGCCGGTCCGCAACGTCCTCGAGACGGTCACGGAGCGGGACTTCTCCTCGCCGGGGTCGCTGGTGCGGGTGCTGCTCGACACCGACCACCCGGTCGCGTGGGGCATGCAGCGGGAGATCGCGGCGATGTTCGTCTCGTCGCCGGCGTTCCAGGTCCGGAGGGGGACGGGGGATCGACCGGTGGTGATCGGTCAGCACGCGCTGAGCGATCAGTTGCTCTCGGGCTGGATGCACGGGGCCGAACATATCGCCGGGCGGGCGGCGCTGGTCGAGGCGACCCTCGGTCGGGGACGGGTCCTCCTGTTCGGCTTCCGGCCCCAGTACCGGGCGCAGTCGCGCGGGACCTATCGCCTGCTGTTCAACAGCCTCTATCGCTCGACGATGTCCCGGTGAGTGGTGACGAGTCGGGACCCCCGGCGGCACGGCCCCGCGTCGCCCAGCGGCCGCACGTGGTCATCATCAGCGACGACGCCGACCTGCGCGAGTTCCTCGGCCAGGGGTTGCTCTTCGCCGGCTTCTGGACGAGTGCGATCGCCAGCGGCATCCAGGCGATCGAGGTGTTCCGCCTGAGGGGATTCGACCTGATCGTCATCGACGCCCACATCGGTGGGCTGCCGGCCGTCGAGATCGTCCGGCGCCTGCGTGGCCGGGGGCGAGACGGGCGCGACCGGGAGCCCGTCACCCGGGTACCGATCCTGGTCGTCGACCCACCGGCCGGTGGCTCAGAGCGGGATCGCCTGATCGAGGCGGGAGCGGACGAGATGCTGGTCCCGCCGCTGGACGTCGTCGACGTCGCGGCCCGCCTCATGACGGTCGTCGCGGAATGGCGCGAGGCGAATCCCGATCACCCCTGGGCGGACGCCCCCGCCCCGCAGGCTCGCGGACCGCTCGGCGACTCCGGGGACTAGTCGCCGGTCGCCATGGACAGGTCGCTGACCTCGCCCGTCACGGAGAAGATGACCCGCTCGCAGATGTTCCGGACCCGGTCGCCGATCCGCTCGAAGTCGTGGGCCGCCCACAGGAGCCGCGTCGCCCGGTTGATCGTCGCGGCATCGGAGAGCATGAACGTGAGGAGCTCGCGGTAGATCTTCTGATAGGCCTCGTCGACGTGGACGTCCCGGCCGATGACCCCGCGGGCCTGGTCGATGTCGCTGTGGATGAAGGCCGTGATGCTGTCGGCCAGCATCATCCGGGTCAGGTCGCTCATCAGGGGCAGTTCGACCAGTGGCTTGAGCAGCGGTTCATCGGAGGTCTCGACCACCATCTTGGCGATGCTCACCGCGTGGTCGGCCATGCGCTCGAGGTCCGTCACGATGCTGATCACGGCCGAGATGATCCGGAGGTCGCGGGCCATCGGCTGCTGCAGGGCGATAGCGCGGAGCGCCCGCTCCTCGGTCGACCAGCGGTGGTCGTTGATGCCCTGGTCGGCCTCGATGACGACCCGGGCGAGGGCGACGTTCTGGGCCTTCATCGCGTCAGTGGCCCGGGCGATCGCCTTGTCGACCATGCTTCCCATGGTGACGACGTCATCTCTGAGTTCCCGGATCTGGGCATGATACGCTGACCGAATATCCATCAACCGGCTCCAGAGACCATCCCTGGTGGCGACGCTCAGGGCTCCGTGGGTCAGACCATTAGGTTCCATCCGTCACATGCGGGTGTGGCAGATCCTGTTCCGTGGACGAGACGTCGCGACCGGAACAACCAACATTACCATGCAATCGGCTTACGAACGGGTTCTTGATGAAGTTTTCATGTTCTCGAGTGCCAGAAGGGCCCCGGTCGAACCCGCCCGTCTGAGCGGTGCGCCGCAGGGACACGCACCGACCGTAGATTCCCATCCCGTTTCGGACCGATCGATCGCGATCGCCTAGACCCGGCACGGCGTCCGGGCGATCGGCGCGGTAGACTGGCGCGATCGGGCAGTTGGCGTCGTGAAAGGGACTCGAAATGGCTTCGTCGAAGCATCCGTCGTTCGTCTGGTGGCGCGGTGAGCGGGTCGCCTGGGACGACGCGACCGTCCATGTCACCGATCTGGGCTGGTCGACCGTCGGAGCCGTGTTCGAGGGCATCCGGGGCTACTGGGACGACCGGTCCGAGCAGCTCTACGTCTTCCGGCTCGACGAGCACCTCGAGCGCCTGGTCTCGTCGTGTCGCCTCGTGCGGCTTCCCCTGCGCTATTCGGCGGCGGAGCTCAGAGAGGCGACCCTGGAGCTGATCCGGGCCAATGACAGCCGCGAGGACACCTACATCCGGCCGATGGTCTACCTGGCCGACACCTCCGGCAAGCGGGGAGCCCAGATCGAGCAGAACGCCGAGGTCCTCATCAACACCAACACGATGCCGTCCCACCTCCAGACCGGAATGGCCCAGCGGGTCTGCGTCAGCTCGTGGACCCGGATCAGCGACAACGTGATGCCGCCCCGGGCGAAGAACTTCTCGAACTACCGGAACGGGCAGCTCGCGACCATGGAGGCGCGGCTGGACGGCTACGACTCGGCGATCATGCTCAACGACCGCCGCCAGGTCAGCGAGTTGCCGGGGGCCTGCCTGATGATGGTGCACCGGGGCAAGCTGATCACGCCCGACCCGCAGCAGAGCATCCTGGAGAGCATCACCCGTGACGCCCTCATCCGGCTGGCTCGGGAGGAGCTCGGCATCGAAGTAGTCGAACGGGCGATCGACCGGACGGAACTCTATGTGGCGGATGAGATCTTCAGTTGCGGCACGGCGGCGGAGATCACCCCGATCGTCGATGTCGACCACTACCAGGTCGGCGACGGCGTGAAGGGGCCGATCACGACCCGTCTCGAGCAGGTGTTCCACGATGTCCTTCGGGGTCGGGAGCAGCGATACGCCCACTGGCGAACTCCGGTCCACGCCGCGGTCGCGGTCGGCGTCTGAACCGACGCCCGTCAGTCCACGAGGAACGGTCCGACCCCACGAGTGGGATCGGACCGTTCCTCGTTCAGTGAGTTCGCATCGCCGTGTCCCCGCCATCGGAGAACCGCCCGTAGGGACGGTGATTGTCGTCGTAGGGCCGATCCAGGAGCGGCTGCCCACCGGCTAGTTCCCGGATCCCGGCCGACAGGCCGTCTCCGGAGACGGCCTGGGAGGGCAGTCGTCTCTCCAGGGGGATTACCGGAACCAGCGCCCAGGCGAGGACCGCAGGGACGATCCCACGCGCTCACGCCCGGGAGGTCTGACGGTGACCGTCAACCGCGATCGTGACCCTGCCGGCGACGGGAGACGGCGCTGGCATCACGCCAGAGGCCGGCGCCGGGAACTCATCCGACACCGATGGGATGGACGCGGAGCGCGCACGGGTTGCCCGGCAGGAGCGCCATTCCATGGCGAGTGATCCATCAGCCGACACGCTATCGTTAGGGTGATCTACCGGTCGCCCGTCTCGCAGGAGCTACCCCGCATGTCCAGTCCCCAAGACCGTCGTCCTGGCAGCGTCCCGGCGGTCCGCCACGTCCGCTGGATCAGCCGGCTGGGCCTCGTGCTCGCGCTGGTGACCGTGTTCGCGGCCGGGCTCGTGACCGGGCGGGTCCCGGACAGTAACGGCGGCGGAGCCGGTCAGGCGGGCAACGATTTCGCGGACCAGGACGGGTACGAGATCGTCGAGGACACCTGGGAGATCGTCAGCGAACAGTACGTCGATTTCGAGAACGTCGCGCAGGACGAGATCTTCTGGGGTGCCAGCGCCGGTATGGTCGACGCACTGGGCGATGAGGGGCATTCCCGCTTCCTGAACCCGGAGCAGGCGCTGGACTTCATCTCTGCCAGCGAGGGCGAACTGATCGGCATCGGCGTCCAGATCCGGACCAGCGGCAACGAGATCTTCTTCTCCGGCGTCCTCGATGGCGGCCCGGCCGAGGAGGCGGGGGTCCAGCGCGGAGACGTCCTGCTGTCGCTCAATGGAGACGACATCACCGGGCTCCCGCTCGAGGCCCTGGACGTCTACCTGGATGGCGTCGAGGGAACGGCGATCCAGCTCGAGATTTACCGGCCAACGACGGACGAGACGCTCTCGTTCGAGATCACCCAGCGGCTGATCGAGATCGACCCGGTCACGTGGACCATGCTGCCCAACGACGTGGCCATGATCCGCCTCTCGGCCTTCTCCCGGGACAGTGCCGCTGAACTGGAGGCGACGATCGCCGAGAGCCTGGACGCGGGCGCGACCGGGATCGTCTTCGACCTGCGGGACAACGGCGGCGGTTTCGTCGAGGAGGCCCGGCTGGTCGCGAGCCAGTTCCTGCCTGGCGATACCGTGATCTTCCGGGAGCGCTACGCCGACGGTTCGTCGCAGGAGTACGTCACGGACGACGGTGGGCTGGCCGTCGATATCCCGCTCGTCGTCCTGGTCAACCGGTACTCGGCCTCCGCGTCGGAGATCGTCGCATCGGCGCTCAGCGAGACCGACCGAGCCGAGGTCCTCGGGCAGACGACCTTCGGCACGGGGACCATCCTCTACCCGCAGCAACTCGAGGACGAGTCCCTGGTGGTGATCGGTGTCGGTCTCTGGGAGACGCCGGGCGGAGTGGTAGTGTGGCGGGAGGGCTTCGACCCGGATCAGGAAGTGCTCCTCGAGTATGGCGCGCTGCCGTTCGTCCCCGGCGATGACGCGGACATCTCGGCCGGTGAACTGAGCCGGGCCGACGACGCGCAGGTGTCGGCCGCCGTCGACCAGCTGGACGGCGAGCGCGGTGGCACGCCGGAAGCGTCCCCGGACTTGTCGTCCACGCCAGTCGCTGGCGTGCAGCCTCCGGCAGGTGGCCGTCCGATGGCAATCGAGCCAGAACTCTCCGGCCCGATCCGCTAGAGAACCCCGCCGGACGACGGCCGGAAATCGACCGTCCGTACATCGCGACGGTCGTCAAGGCCCGTGGTATCGTGGATTCGTCCGTGCCACGGGCGACGTGGCGGTGGCGTCGGGCTCCGATGCGACTCATGCCGTTCGCTACCGATGTTCCGGTAAGCGGGGAGCCCCGATGATCTCGACGCGAACCTGGCCCGAGCCAGCTGTGCGGGCCTTCAATCTCGTCCAGCGCCTCCAGAAATTCCTGCTCGTCGGCGGGATCGGTCTGATCACCCAGCAGGTGCTCGTCTTCGTCTTCTACAACCTCGCCAACTGGAACTCCCGGCCGAGTCTGGTCGTCGCGATCGCGGTCTCGATGGCGGTCACCTTCACGCTCAACGAGATGTGGACGTGGCATGACCGCGGCCGGGGATCAATCCTCAGTCGGATGATGTTCTATGTGCCGATCAATTCCATCGGTCTGCTGATCAATGTCGCGGTGGCGGAAGTGCTGTACCAGGACCTGTCTGCCCATATCCAGATCGCCAGTCTCATCGGGGCCGGTGTCGCCGCCGTGTGGAACTTCACCGCCAACAATTTCGTTACCTGGCGATCCTGAGCGGCCATGAGCGCGGGTCGCACCAGCCAGGCGGGACGAGCCTTTGAGGCAGCGCAGATCGACGCCGGTGTCCTCGAAGCGCCGTCCCGGTCCGTTCGCCCGGCGGTGAGACGGTCGCCGGCCATCTCGGCGCGACTGAGCAGTCTGGTCGTCGCG
>CADCWK010000114.1 GCA_902806375.1 uncultured Thermomicrobiales bacterium | reverse complement strand
TGCTCACAGACCACATGGTCGGCGACGACCTGGTCATCCCGCTGACGACGCACGTGGCTACGGCGCACCGGTGACGTCGATGCGACATCCCGGCCGGTGATCCGGCCCGTGCGGCGCCGCGCGACCGGGCGCGGGAACGGGCCGTAGCGCGCGGCCGGGTGTCGTCTCCATCGGGCGACCGGCGATACGGGAGGGATAGCCGTCGATGTCGGACCAGTTGGCCGCGCGCGCCGCGACTCGCGGCGACGCGGACGTGATCGCGGCGATCTACAACCAGGGCATCGCCGAGCGGATCGCGACCTTCGAGACCGAACCACGCACCCCGGCCGACATCCTGCCCTGGTTCGATGGCGCCTACCCGGTCGTCGTCGTCACGGTAACCGACGGGACGGGCGAGTCCGATGGCCGCGTCGTCGCCTTCGCCGCGACCTCGACCTACCGGCCGCGCGCCTGCTACGCCGGGATCGCCGAGTACTCGGTCTACGTCGACCGGGACGCCCGCGGGATGGGTGCCGGGCGGCTGGCCCTGGAGGCGCTGTTCGCCGCGGCGACGGAGGCGGGGTTCTGGAAACTGGTCTCCCGGATCTTCGTCGAGAACGCCCCCTCCCGCGCCCTGATGCGCCGGGTCGGCTTCCGCGAGGTCGGCGTCTACGAGCGCCACGCCCAGCTCGACGGCGTCTGGCGCGACGTCGTCATTGTGGAGAAGCTGCTCATCTGAGTCCGTCTTCGGGCCGACCCGGCCGCGGCGGAGCGCGACGGCGCCCCGCCAGGACAGGGTCCGGCGGGGCGCTGGTCATTGGGACCGTTCTGGGAACTGATCAGTCTCCGCCGAGCATGGCACTGAGGTTGGTGAACGAGGTCTGGCTGTCGCCGAGGGGGTCGCGCGGGTTGTCCTGCTCCACGACCAGCCAGCGCGTCCCGCCGACCGCTTCGGCCGCCGCCAGCACGGGCCGGAAGTCGTAGGTGCCGGTACCGACCGGGGCGTCCTCGCCGGCCGGGTCCATGTCCTTGATGTGCAGGCTGGCGAAGCGGTCGGGCCAGGCGCGGATCACGTCCTCTCCGGACCGGCCCGCCGTCTCGGCCCAGAACACGTCCAGCTCGAAGTTCACCAGCGCCGGGTCGGTCTCGTGCAGCAGCAGCTCCAGCGCGGACAGGTCGGACTCCGACCAGCCCTCGCTGTGGCGCAGCTCGAAGTCGTGGTTGTGGTAGAGGAAGATCAGTCCCATGTCCCTGGCCGCCTCGCCGAAGCCGTTGAAGATCCCCGCCAGCCGCCGGACCTGGTCGGGCGTCTCCAGGTACTCGTCGCGCGGGACGCCGGGGACGATCAGGTACTGCCCCCCGACCGTGACGACCTCGCTGGCCGCCCGCTGGAAGTCACCCATCAGGGCGGCGAACGGGGTGTGGGCGCCCATGGCCCGCAGCCCCAGTTCGTCCAGGCGGCTCCGGACCGCGCCGGCTTCCTGCCCACCGTAGCCGGCGAACTCGACGGCCGGGTAGCCCATCCGCGCGACGGCGTCGAGCGTCCCCATGGGGTCGCGCGCCATCTCGCCGCGGACGGTGTAGAGCTGCAGGGCGATCTGATCGGTGGTGAACATGCGGTCTCCTCTGGCGGTTGTCGGTACGACTGGTCCGGTGAGGTCCACAGCAAGGCGGTGACCAGAGCCAGACATGCTGTGGATGGTCGCGCTGCCAGGGACCCTGTAGTCTCCATCGGCGTCTGGCCTGCCGGGTTGTGGACGGTGCGGTCCAGATGGACCTTGCTGCCGGTGGTCGACGGCCTCATGGCCGGCAATCCAGTTCAGCGTCGGATCTCTGACAGTGGGTTGCCGGGACGCTTGGCTCCGACCGACACCAGGGGCCATGGGATACAGACCTCCTCGGCCGGTTCGACGCTACCACGCTGCCAATCTACTTTGGATGAGATCACGCTCGGGCATGGCCGGGAAACGCGCGATCCGGTGATCTCACCACTCGTCCTCCTTACACAACGCCTGGTGGGTACCAGTTACCTTACACAACGATTCAGGCAAATCGTTGTGTAAGATGAGTCATACCCTCCAAGCGTTGTGTAAGGGAGATCGGGTGCGCCAAGAAGACTTTATCGCCGGCTTCCCAGGGACGCTCGTCGAGACCTATGGCAAGGCGCTGGGGTATATCCCCGACCCGCTTCCGGCGTTTATCTCGCTCGCGGCGGATGTCCTCGTTCAGTCCGACCAGGCAATGCTGGCGGTCGGTCGACTCGATCAACTCGGACGCTCATTGCCGAACCCCTACCTGCTCATTCAGCCATTCATTCGCCGTGAAGCCGTGGCGTCGAGTCGAATGGAGGGGACGACCGCGGACGTCGGGCAACTGGTCCTCTATGAAGCTGCCGGAGTCCTGCCTGGTTCGGATAGCGATGTCCGTGAAGTGGCCAATTATGTCACTGCGGTCAACTATGGTCTGAACCGACCCACCGACCGGCCAGTATCCGTCGGACTCGTTCGGGAGATGCACCATCTCTTGCTCGATGGGGTGCGGGGAGGACAGGCCCGGCCCGGACAGTATCGGGAACAGCAGAACTGGATCGGACGACACGGCCAGGCAATCAGCGATGCACGCTTCGTCCCGCCCCCTCCCGATCAGGTTGCTGGGTTAATGCTGGATCTCGAGCAGTCCTGGCAGGCCCCACCGACGCTGCCGGCGCTGATCCGGCTGGCACTCATCCACTATCAATTTGAGACGATTCATCCTTTTCTCGATGGGAACGGTCGTCTCGGCCGACTCCTGATGTCGGTCCTCCTCGACGACTGGGGAGTGCTCGGCCGTCCCCTCCTGTATCTCAGTTCCGCGATCGAACCGTACCGGGAGGAGTATCAGGACGGGTTACTGCGGCTCAGCCAGACCGGTGACTGGAACGCGTGGGTCCGGTTCTTCCTGCGAGCAGTTGGGGAAGCGGCGGATGACGCGCTGGCCCGTGGGAATCGGTTACTCGAACTCCAGACGCGTCTCAATGCCCAGTACAAGGATCGAGGGATGGTGGTGGCACTGAAGCTTGTCGATGAGCTCTTTGTCACACCCGCCTTCTCGGTCAACGCCATGGCTGAACGACTGGGCGTAACGTACGAAGCGTTGCGGCGAACCGTCGAGCGTCTCACCGATGAAGAGGTGCTCACGGAAGTCACCGGTCAGCAGCGCAACCGGGTCTATGTCGCCTCGGAGATCGTTCGTGTCGTGAATCCGTTGCAGACCTGACATGTCGGAGTGGTGATGATCACCATGGAGAGGCAAACGTGGCATGAGCTTCTGCAACGGGCGTTGTGTAGGTCAACTCTTACACAACGATTTGTCCAAAACGTTGTGTAAGGGCCGGGAACCACGCACTAGCCCATCGTAATCCCTAGCTCACGAACTCGCGCAGAAGACCCGCCGTGCAGACATCCGCCCCGACCGACGCGATCAGTTCCGGGGCGTCGCGCCAGCGGCCGTCGATGACGACGACGGGTCGGGTGCCGTCGGGGCAGAGCAGCGAGCGGCCGGCCAGCATCTTGGCTTCATGAACGACGTCGGGATTGCGGAAGCTTTTGGCGAACAGCAGAGTCTGGTCGTCATCCAGGGAGAAGTTCGGGCGGAGCGTCGCCTCGACCAGCCGGGCCGGGATCGTCCGACCGGTGCGGGCGCTATCACCGAGCGCTTCAGCCATCGCGGCCTTGAGCGTCACGGTCGTCTGCTTTGGGGTCGGGTCGCCGAGGAGGATCCGGCCAGCGGGGCGGTCCGGAGGTAGTGCTACCGGAACCGGTTCGGCCGCGAGCCAGCGTCGGATCGCGTCGACCGGTGGCTCGTCCGACACGATCACGGTGCCGTAGAGGGGGCGCAATGCGGGGAGGATCCAGTCGGTCCAGGCGTCGTTGGTGACGAGGCACCAGTCCCGGTACCCCGCCCGGCGGGCCAGCCACGGGATGGCGACGAGTTCCCAGAACTGGTAGTGGCTGTAGGCCGGCCAGTGCCACGGGCAGACGACGACCAGCCGCCGGTCGTCGCCCGCGCCAGCGGCGTAGGTATGCTCGTAGCCCGGCGCGGTGTCGTCGGCTGGCGTCAGTTCGTCCCCGAGCGTCACCATGACCTGATCGCACCACTGTCCATGGAGCGTCTCCAGCGGGATCGCCGGCTGCGTCACCGTCGTTGGCCGCCACGCGTCGGGGACGCGACGGTCATCCCGCTGACCCTGCCGTCAGGTCGCTGAGGTCCGGGATGACCAGCGGGGCCAGGCCCGCCACGATCTCGTCGCGCTGTCCCTCCAGCCGGTCCGGCAGCCAGAGCCCGACGTCGGCCGGGTCACTGGGAGCCGTCGAGGGGAAGCCGGGGCCGGAGGTCGCCAGTTCGAGGATCATGCCGTCGCGGTCCCGGAAGGCGACCCTCTGGAGGGGGCCGCGATCCTGGATCGGCGTCGTCTGGATGGCGTGAGCGTTGAGCCGCTCGACCCAGTACCCGAGCGCGTCGTCGGCGACCTCCAGTGCCCAGTGGTGGGTCTGGCCCGTGCCGAGCCGGGCCGGGCGGCGGGCGCCGGCCTGCTGGACGAAGAACGTGACGACCGTGCCCGGCAGCGCGTCACCGACCCCCCAGTAGAGGTGCGGCGTCTCCGGGTCGTCGAAGTTGAGCGTCCGCTTGACCATCCGCAACCCGAGGGTCTCGCCCCAGAACCGCTCCATCTCCGGCTGGTGGGTGCCGATCGCGGTGACGTGGTGGAAGTGTTCCAGCCGCATCGCCTCGTCGATCGTGGCGACCGGCTCCGGCCACGTCTCGGCCGCGATGGCAGGCTCGTCGCGGCCGGCGGCGGTCGTCTCGAAGGGCGGTGGGCGGAGCTGGGTGCCGAGCTGGTCCGGCGCCTCGTCGACCGTCCAGCCGGGGCCGTTGGTCGCGATCTCGATGATCAGCCCGTCCGGGTCGGCGGTGTAGATGCTGGTGAAGTAGGTCCGGTCGTAGGGGCCGTCGACCTTCTGGCCGTGGTCGACCAGCCACCGCTTCCAGCGCAGCAGGGTGTCGCGGTCAGCGGTGGCGAAGGCGATGTGGTGGGTGCCGCCGATGCCGGGGTTGCCGCGCTTCATGCCGGGCCAGTCGACCAGCGTCAGCAGCGAGCCCGGAGCCCCGTCGGGTCCGGTCGAGAAGTAGAGGTGGTGCGAGCGCCAGTCGTCCAGGTCGACGGAGCGGGCGACGAGCCGCAGGCCGAGGATGCCGGTGTACCAGGCGATCGAGCGTCCGGCGTCGGTCGAGATGCTGGTCAGGTGGTGCAGCCCACGGATGGCGTAGCCGGGATCGACGCTGCTGGTCGTGGGGAGCTTCGACGTTGACAGGGACATGGCAGGGAACTCCTGGACGAGGCGGGTGTCTCAACGTGTCTCAAGGGACGACGCGTGGGCTCACGGCAAGACGATGGTCTCACGGGCGACGTCCCAGGTCGGGCGGTTGATGTCGAAGCGGTCGGTCGTCCGCACGTACGTCGCCGGGCCGCCCATCCGGGCGACCGCCCGCAACTGCTCGGGCAGGACGTGGTGGCCCTCGAGGACGCGCTCGTGGATCCGGATCCGGACGACGTCCCCGACGACCAGGTAGCTGGGCGAACCCGCTGGCCCGTAGTCACGCACCTCCCGGAGGCGGCACTCGAAGGCGACCGGGGCCTCGGCGACGCGGGGCGCGCCGACGCTCTCCGACGGCTCCGGGGTCAATCCGGCCCAGTGGAACTCGTCCTCGGCGGCCGGGAAGCTGGCCGACGTGACGTTCATGGCGTCGACCAGGTCGTCACCGAGGATGTTGACGACGAAATCCCCGGTCGCCTCGATGTTGCGGAGCGTGTCCTTGCGGCCGCTACTGACGAAGCCGAGGACCGGCGGGACGTCGGCCAGGGTCATGAAGTAGGAGTGCGGGGCGATGTTGCCGACGCCGGCCACGTCGCGGGTCGAGACCCAGGCGATCGGCCGCGGGACGACCGACGCCTTGACGATCCCGGCGATCTGGCGCGGGTCACTCTCGCCGATCACCCACTGCCGGGAGGGCCGCGTGGTGGATCGTCCGGTGTCCCGGTCGCCGTCTCGGTCGGTGCTCGTCGGGGTAGTCACAGGGGTGGTCATGGGCGCTCCGGCTCCGGGGGTCCACCATCGGCGAGGTGGACGAGATCGCTGGCCAGGGTCGGCCCATTCTGCTGCGGGCCACGCAACGACCATGCCCGATCGGACCACGAATGGGCGGCCCTGACAGGTCTTCCGCGGCGGGTCCGCCGCCCGATCCGCGAGAATCCAACGCTCCAGGACCTTCGTCCGGGGAGCTGATGACCGGGCCGGTGGATCGGGCCCGACCCGGCCTCTTGCGGGAACGGCCCGGGGACCGCACACTGCACGCACTTTCCTCCGAAATGCCGGCGCCGCGCCCGCCAGATGCCGACGACCATGGGTGCCCAGACGGGTGGCTGATGGTCGGTGGACCATCGACCCGGGTGTGTCTCCTGCCGTTACAGCAAGGGAGCTTCGACAATGACCCACGATGGCGTGCACGACCCGTCCAACCCGTTCCTCAAGGTCCACCCGACGACCCGGCGCCAACTGATCGGTGGCGTGGCGGGCGCCGCGGCGGCGATGGCCGCAATGCGGATGCCGGCCGGAGCGTCGTCGATCCTGCCGATGTCCCCTGCCACCCTGCTGGCCCAGACGCCGCTGCCACTGCCGGCGGGCGCCGCCCCGGCCGAGGACCAGGTGTTCATCACGGTGGCGGACCCGACGATCTCCCGCGTCTTCGACTTCTTCGAGCAGGTCTACCAGCGGCCAGGCACCGCCGACCTGTTCTCCGATCCGCTGGTCCGGATGGACCGCAACTTCGACATCATCCCGGCTGCCGCGACGTCATGGTCCGGTAACGCGGAGGGGACCGTCTGGACCTTCGAGCTGGACCCGACACTGATGTGGAATGACGGTAACCCGGTCACCGCCAACGACTGGGTCCGGACGTTCCAGTACGGCGCGGACCCGGCCCATGTCTGGGACTTCGCCTGGTTCTTCACCGGCGTGATCGTCAACTTCGGCGAGGCGTTCGAGGGAGCCGTCCCGCTCGACCAGATCGGGGTCCGGCAGGGTGCGACGCCCAACCAGCTGATCATCGAGACGGTCAACCCTGCTCCCTATCTGCCGTCGATGATGCTCTACTCGCCGCCGCTCTCGGCCGCCGCACTAGACAGCACCGGCCCGCTCTACAACACCGACCCGGCGACGGCTGTCTCGTCCGGTCCCTATGTCGTGACGGAGTTCTCTCGCGACCAGCGGATCGTCTACACCCGGAATCCGGACTACCGCGGCGCACTGCGCCCGACGGTCGAGACCGTGATCGTCAAACTGGCCGCCCAGAACACCTCGTTCACGCTTTACCAGGCCGGCGAGATCGACTACA
>CADCWK010000113.1 GCA_902806375.1 uncultured Thermomicrobiales bacterium | reverse complement strand
GCATTGTAAACGGCACCAGCCGCGCGGACGGGTCAGGACGGACCCGCAATGGTTGCACGCTCGGCGATCGACCGACGCAGGAGCTCGAAGAGCGCGATCGAACCCGCGGTGCTGACATTGAGGGACGCGATACGGCCAGTCATCGGGATGACCGCGAGGACATCGCAGTGCTTCCGGAGATTCGGGCCGATCCCCGGCCCTTCGGCGCCGACGATCAGGACCGCCGGCAGGGGGAGATCGCCGGTGAACAGGTCGACGGAGCGATCGTCCTCCTCCAGCCCGATCGCCCAGCGCCCCGCCTTCTTGGCTCGCTCGACGGCCTGGACGAGGTTCGGGACCTGCGCCACGGCGAGGAGCTCGACGGCACCGGCCGAGGCGTTCACCACGGCGGCGGTGACGCTGGCCGAGCGGTCAGCCGGGATGACCACGCCGGCGACTCCGGCGGCCTCGGCGGCGCGCAGAAGGGTCCCGATGTTCTGCGGGTCCTGC
This sequence comes from uncultured Thermomicrobiales bacterium, assembly GCA_902806375.1. Lineage (GTDB taxonomy): Bacteria > Chloroflexota > Chloroflexia > Thermomicrobiales > UBA6265 > CADCWK01. The sequence continues at coordinate 6,932 of CADCWK010000113.1, read as the reverse complement.
AGGTGGTCAAGGATCAGGATCGGACCCTCGTTCCCGAGGATGTCCTCGTAGTCGGCGTAGGCGTAGTCCCCGGCGTCCAGCCCGACACCCTGGTGATTGGCGCCGCGGGTGGCGTCGTCGAGGGCCGCGCGGGGCACGGTCTCGCGCGGGAGCCCGGATCGCTCCGCCACGGCGATCATCTCCCGGACCCGCTCGTCGTCGTGGATGCCCTCGGCCAGCAGGAGCCGGTGCAGGCGCCGGCGACCCCGGAGAGCTTCCGTCACGCCGTTCCGGCCGTAGAGCAACTCGCCGCGGATCTCGAGGGCGCTGGACGGCGGGCCGCCGGCCGCGGACCGGCCGCCGGTGCGCGGCGGCCGGCCCCCCGTCTGGCCCTGTCCGGATCCGGGAGCCAGCCCGCGTCCCCCGTCCCGGCCCCGCGGTGGCCCGGGGCGTCGCCCATCGCCCGGCGGCCGGCCCGGTCCTCTTCGCTCACCCATGCCGCCACGTCCCCCCGGTCGGTCCGTCCTCGACCGTCACTCCCAGCGCGCCGAGACGGTCCCGGATGCTGTCCGCCAATGCCCACTGCTTCGCTTTCCGGACCTCGTCGCGGACCTCGACGAGCAACTGGATGAACGGCTCGCTGTCGCCGCCTGACACGGCCGGCTCGCTGAGGTCGAGTCCCAGGACGCCGACGAGTTCCAGGAACGTCGCCTGGGCAGCGGCGAACGACGCGTCCGGCCCGTCGGCGCGGGCACGGTTGACCTGCCGGGCCAGGTCGAAGAGCGCGGCGACGGCTTCCGGCGTATTGAAGTCGTCCGACATCGCGGCATGGAACCGGGACCGCGTCTCGCTGACCATCCCGTCGAGAGTGGTCCCCGGCCCGACCGCCGCATCCGGCGCCAGGGGGACCGCTGCTGCACGGAGCCTGGCGAGACCGTTGGCCGCCCCCTTCAACCCGTCGTCGGTGTACGTCAACGGGACACGATAGTGGGACTGCAATACCAGCAGCCGGAACGCCATCGCCAGTCCCTGGTCGGCGAGTTCGCGGATACGGACGAAGTTGCCCAGTGACTTGGACATCTTCTCGCCGCTGAACTGGAGCAGGCCGTTGTGGACCCAGTAGCGGGCGAAGGGTTCGACACCCAGGGCCGCCTCGCTCTGGGCGATCTCGTTCTCGTGGTGCGGGAAGATGAGGTCGGTCCCGCCACCGTGGATATCGATCTGGTCGCCGAGGTGCGTCGTGCACATCGCCGAGCACTCGATGTGCCAGCCGGGCCGGCCGTGGCCGAACGGGCTCGGCCAGGACGGCTCGCCCGGCTTGGCGGCCTTCCACAGCGCGAAGTCCAGCGGGTCGGCCTTGCGCTCGTCGACGTCGATGCGGGCACCGGACATCAGGTCGTCGATTCGGCGATGGGACAGCTTGCCGTAGTCGTCGAATGACCGGACCCGGTAGTAGACGTCCCCGTCGACCTCGTAGGCGGCGTCGCGCTCGATGAGTCGCTGGATCATCGCGATGATGGCCGGCAACTCATGGGTGGCCTGCGGGTAGACGGTCGCGGGGAGGATGTTCAGCTCGGCCGTGTCGAGGTGCCACTGGGCGATCATCTGCTCGGTCAGGTCGGACGGGGCGATCCCTTCCCGGTCGGCCCGGGCGATGATCTTGTCGTCGATGTCGGTGAAGTTCTGGGCGTGCCGGACGACGTACCCCCGGTAGGTCAGATAGCGCCGGATGGTATCGAAGATGATCGCCGACAGGCCATGACCGATGTGCGCGCTGTCGTAGACCGTGACACCGCAGACGTAGAGCCGGACCACGCCGGGCTCGATCGTCCGGAGGGGGCTGACGCGCCGGGTGAGGGTGTCGTAGAGCTGGATCTCGGGCAGCGTGTCACGGGATGTCGCTATGGGATGGGATGACATGGCCGTTCGACTCCTCTATGTCCGGGCGGTCCGGTCAGCATCGACCGTGACCCGATGACGCAGCCCGCGGCGAAAGATTCCAGGCAACCAGCCGCCGTGATCACACGGCGGCCGGCGTACACCGCTCGCCGCTGCGCTCCAGGACACCGATCCGGGCTTCGAGGACATCGATCCGTTCGCGCAGCGCCGCCTGCAATTCGTCCGGTGTGACTGGCCGGACCATGAGGCCGGACTCGGGATCGATCCCCCGGAGGATGCGGGCAGGGACACCACCCACGGTCGCCCCGGCGGGGACATGCTGGACGACGACCGCACCGCTGCCGATGCGGGCCCCATCTCCCACGGTGATGTCGCCAAGCACGGTCGCGCCGGCCCCGATGTGGACCCGGTTGCCGATCGTCGGGTGGCGTCGTCCTGTCGTCAGGGCGGTGCCGCCGAGCGTGACTCCCTGGTAGAGCAGGACGTCGTCGCCCACGACCGCGGTCTCGCCGATCACCACGCCCATGCCGTGATCGATCACGAGCCGCCGGCCGATCGTCGCGCCGGGGTGGATCTCGATCCCGGTCAGGCCGCGCCCGACGTGGGAGATGAGCCGGGCCAGCAACCGGAGGCCGCGGGCGTGGATACGACGGGCGAGCCGGTGGGACAGGAGGACGTGGAAGCCCGGGTAGGTGAGGACGACCTCGAGCGCCGACCGCGCCGCGGGATCGCTGGCACGGATCACCCGGATGTCCTCACGCACCGTCCTCAGCACCATCGGCTCTGCCCCTCGGCCGGCGGACTGCCGCCGGCGTTGCTGCTACGTGGAAGCGGCGGCGGGCGTTCGGTCCTTCGCCTTGGCGGCGACGGGTTCCGCCGTGCCCTTCTTCGGCTTCTCGGCGTTGCCGCCGTCGGTCTTCGCCGTGTCGCCGGACGGCCGGTCCTCCGACCCCTTGTCGGTCTTGCCGGGCTTCCCGTCGGCCGCCTCTACCTTGTCCACGGGAGAAGACTCGGCCGCCACCTTGTCATTGCCCGACTTCGTGGACGACCGGCTGTCGTTGACATAGAAACCGGTGCCCTTGAAGACGACGCCGGTGGGCTGGATGACCCGCCGGATCGACCCCTCGCACGACGGGCAGACGGTCAGGGAGTCCTCCGTGAACTTCTGGAAGATGTCGAAGGTATGGCCGCAGTCACGGCAGCGGTAGGCGTAGGTGGGCATCGAGGCTCCGACCCTGATCGCGATCAGGACGCACGTTCGAGGAAACGGGGATCGTGGCGCATGCACCGCGGGCGAGCCTGCGGCACGAGGACGGTGCGGGCCGTCCCATATTGTAGGGGGAAGGCCCATACACATCAAACTATCCGAAGGGAAGTGTCACGGGCCGGCCGCCCGGCGCGTCGTCGGTCTAGGACGTGACGACCGCGGCGTCTTCGGTGATCGGGACCATCTCGTCCCACCGTGCCCCGGTGTTCACCTCCGCCAGCAGCGGGACCGACAGTTCGGCCGCGCCCTCCATCGTCGTCTGGACCAGCGCGGCGGTTGCCTCCAGGTCGGCCCGCTCGACCTCGAGCACGAGTTCGTCGTGGACCTGGAGCAGCAGCCGGGCCCGGAGCGGGCTGTCCGACAACGCGTCATGGAGCCGGATCATCGCTACCTTGATGATGTCGGCCGCCGTCCCCTGGACCGGCATGTTGACGGCCATCCGTTCGGCGCCCAACCGGCGCATCCCGTTGCTCGAGGTCAGGTCCGGCAGGTAGCGGCGCCGGCCGCTCGGTGCCGACACGTAGCCGTTCTTCACGCCCTCGCCGATCGTGGCGTCGAACAACTCCCGGATCTTCGGCAGGCGCGCCCAGTACTGCTCGATGAACCTGCCGGCGTCGGCGTTGCTCAACCCGGAGTCACGGGCCAGCCCGAAGGCCTGCATCCCGTACATCACGCCGAAGTTGACCGTCTTGGCCACCCGGCGCTGGTTGGCGGTTACGGCGTCCTGGTCGATGCCGTAGACGATGGCGGCGGTGGCGCGGTGGATGTCGTCCCCGTTGCGGAAGGCTTCGACGAGGAACGGCTCACCGCTCATGTGGGCCAGCAGGCGGAGCTCGATCTGCGAGTAGTCGGCCGAGAGCAGGACGGCATCCTCGAACAGGCGGTACGCGGGCCGGGTGTCGGCGACGAAGGCGTGCCGGACCCGGCGGCCATCCTCGCTGCGGACGGGGATGTTCTGCAGGTTCGGGTTGGTCGAGGACAGGCGGCCGGTGGCCGCGATCGTCTGGTTGAAGGACGTGTGGACGCGTCCGGTCTCCGGGTGGATGGCCAGGCCGAGGGCGTCGACATAGGTCGACTTGAGCTTGGCCAGCGAGCGGTGCTCCAGGATCAGACCGACGATCGGGTGGGCACCGCGCAGCCGCTCCAGCTCGTCGGCGTCGACGGAAAACCCCGTCTTGGTCTTGCGCCCGGCCGTCAGGCCGAGCTCGACGAAGAGCAGGTCGGCCAGTTGCTTGTTGGAGCCGATGTTGATCTCTCGTCCGGCCGCCTCGCGGATGCCGGCCTCGAGATCGGCGAGGCGCTGGGTGAGTTCGGACGAGAAGGCAGCCAGGTAATCGGTGTCGACGGCGATCCCGGTCCGCTCCATCGCGACCAGTACGGGGACGAGGGCCTGCTCCTCGCCGTACAGGAGCTCGCTCATCCCGCGCTCGGCGATCTCCGGTGCGAGCGTGTCGGCCAGCGCGAGGGTCGCTTCGACGTCACCGCAGGCGTAGAGACCGGCCTCGTCGCCGGAGACCTGGTCCATCGTGAGCTGCTTCCTGCCGGTGCCGATCAGCTCGGTGATCTCGGTCATCTGGATGCCGAGGCGGGTGAAGGCGAGGTCCTTGAGCCGGATGGACGACTCGCCGAGCAGGAAGGCGGCGATCATCGTGTCGAAGGCCAGCGGGACGGTGGGGAAGCCATGCCGGCTCATCACCTGGAGGTCGTATTTGCCATGGTGCGTCACGACCTTCGTCGTTCCGCCCAGCGCGGGTGACAGGCGCTCACGGACCAGGTCGAGGCCGAGCTGTGGACCGTCCTCCAGCGTTCGGTGCGTGAGGGGGATGTAATAGCTCTCCTCGGGGTCGACCGCGATGGCGATCCCGACCAGCGCGGCCCGCATCGGATCGGTGGAGGTGGTCTCGACGTCGAGTGCCACCCGGCCGGTCGCGACGATCCGGTCGATGAGGGCGTCGAGCTGCTCCTCGGTGCGGACGATGGTCCGGACCGGTTCGAAGGTCTTGACCGCGACCGGCTCGATCTTCTCGGCGACGTCGGGGAGCTTGTTGATGAGGGTCCGGAACTCCAGCTCGCGGAACAGCTCGAAGACCCGGCCCCGGTCGTAGTTGCCGATGGCACTGTGATCCCAGTCCAGCGACACGTCGAGGTCGCGGACGATCGTGACGATCTTCTTGCTCTCGATCGCGTCCTGCTGGCCGGCGTCCATCGCCTTTCGAGTCCGGTCCGGGGTGATCTCCGGCAGGTGCTCGATGATGGATTCGACGGGGCCGAACTGCTGGAGCAGGGCACGGGCACCCTTGTCGCCGATGCCCTTGACCCCGGCGACGTTGTCAGAGGTGTCGCCGACGATCGCCTTGTAGTCGGCCACGAGTTCCGGCCCGACTCCGAAGCGCTCGATCACCGCCGCGCGGTCGAAGGTCCGGAGGTCGCTGAACGACTGGCGACCGGGCAGGACGACCGTGACATGGTCATCGACCAGCTGGAGCAGGTCGCTGTCGCCGGTCACGATCAGGACGTTGGCGTGGTCCTCGCGGGCGAGATGGGTCGAGAGGCTGCCGATGACATCGTCGGCCTCATACCCCTCCCGGATCATGACCGGGATGTTGAGCGCCGCCAGCAGGGTCTTGATGATGTCCACCTGCTGCTGGAACTCCGGGGGCATCTCGGGTCGGTTCGCCTTGTACTGCTCGTAGGAATCGTGGCGGAAGGTCTTGCCGCCCTCGAGCGCGACGACGGCGTGGTCCGGCCGGTGGACCCGCAGCGTCTCCAGCAGCATCGTCGCGAACCCGAAGACCGCGCCGACCTGCTGGCCGGAGGTCGTCGCCAGCCCGTTCTGGATCGCATAGTAGGCCCGGAAGATGAGGCCGAAACCATCGACGAGCATCACGACCGGCCGCCGGCCGTCGGTCGCTGGGGTAGTTGCCGCGGTCATGTCGCTCGCTCCTCGGGTCTGGTGGTCATCCATCGCGTTTCACGACAAGTATACCGGGGTGTCCGTTCACCCCGCCGCCATCGCGTCGGCTCCCGCAGGTTTCTTCAGGGAACGCTCAGGCGTCCGTGTGATACTTCCCATTGGATACGGGCCGTCGCGGCCCGCCGTCACCCGTCCCATCAGGAGCCAGTTTCCCTCTATGGAGTCCATGTCCGTCCAGACCATTGCCCAGGTCGCCGGCGACCACGTCGAGCGGGTGATCGTCGGCAAGCGGCGCGAGGTCCAGCTGGTGCTGGTCTCGCTGCTCTGCCAGGGGCATATCCTCCTCGAGGATGTCCCCGGCGTCGGCAAGACGGTCCTCGCCAAGACGATCTCCCGGACGATCGGCTGCTCGTTCAAGCGCATCCAGTTCACGCCGGATCTGCTGCCGAGCGATGTGACCGGCGTCAGCATGTACAACCAGCACAGCGGGACGTTCGAGTTCCGGCCCGGCCCGGTCTTCGCCCAGCTCGTGCTGGCCGACGAGGTCAACCGCGCCTCGCCCAAGACGCAGTCGGCCCTCCTGGAAGCGATGGAGGAGCGCCAGGTGACGGTCGATGGGACGACCCATCGCCTCCCCGCCCCGTTCGTGGTCATGGCGACGCAGAACCCGATCGAGTACGAGGGGACGTTCCCGCTGCCCGAGGCCCAGCTCGATCGCTTCCTCGTTCGCCTCTCGCTCGGGTACCCCGGCCACGACAACGAGCTCGAGCTGCTGACCCGCCAGCACACCCGGCACCCACTCGACGCGCTGCCCCAGGCGCTGGACGTGGAGCAGCTCGTCGTCGCTCAGGAGGCCGTCAAGCGCGTCCATGT
>CADCWK010000112.1 GCA_902806375.1 uncultured Thermomicrobiales bacterium | reverse complement strand
AACGGAGGCCGCGATGGGTCCGGCGGGCTGGACCTGGCTGGGACGCCGGACCGGCGGTGGCGCGGTAGCCCGACCTTGGCGGACGGTCGGTCGATCGGCCGATGGCGCAGCGGCCGCTGGCTCGGAAACTGGCCCAGCCTGGATCGCTGGTGCCTGGTCCCGGGTCGGCTGGGGACGAGGTGCCGGGCGCGTTGCCTGCTGCTCCGAGGACGTCGCGGGGGCGGCGGTGGCCGGACCCGGGACCGGTGAAGCCGGTCGGGTGGCCGGGGCTGGCGACGTCGGTGGAGCGGCGGCCACGGCATCCTCCCGCTCCGACCAGTCCGGAGCAGGGGCGAACGTCGACGCGAGAGGCTCGGGCATCGTCGATGGCGAGGGGCCGGCCTGCCAGTGGGCGACGCGCTCGGCGGCTCCACGGACCCATGCCGGGCGTGGCGTGCCCCGGAGCGGGCCGGGGGTCACCGTGGCGGCGACCGGCGTGGCGGCGACGGCCGGGGATTGGGCGATGGCCGTCGCCGCGACGGATGGCGGCCCGTCTACGGCGGTGGGCTCGATCGGCCCGTCGACGTCGGCCTGCCTGGTCTGTCCGCGGTCGTCTGCGCGCCGGGGGGTGGATCGCCGGACTGCCGGGGGCTGGGGGCGGGCGGCGGCCGGAGCGGGAGTGGACCCGCTGGTGGCAGCGACGCTGGCCAGCGCCCGGGCGATCAGGTCGCCGGCGTCATCGGGGGAGTGGGACGGCGCCGGGGTGGACGCGGTGTCGGTTCCACGGCGGCTGGGCCGGCGGGTCGGCCGGTCGGACCGGGCCGGACTGGCCGCCCGACCGTCACCCTCGGGGCGGGTGTCATCGAACGATCTCGGCGTCAAGGGGTCGTCCATGGTCGGTGCTTCTTCCACAAGGTCGGCCGGCGAATCGTCCTGGGCGTCGGGGGCGGGCAGCGTGTCGATGGGCCGGTCGCTGACGGCGGGCGGCGGTGTCGCCGCATCTGTCGCCGCGCGTTCGGCCTGCTCGTCGTCGCCGAGGGCCAGTGCGGCCCCGGCGCCCTCCCAGGGGAGTTGCCGGATCGGGAACGTGGCGTCCTTGGTCAGCACCTGCCAGCGGGCGAGATCGGCCCCGGCGAGGAGGGTGATGGCCTGACCGCCCCGGCCCATCCGGCCGGTCCGCCCGACGCGATGGGTGAGCAGCTCGGCCGACTCCGGCAGTTCGACGTTGATGACGAGGTTGACGCCGACGAGGTCCAGCCCGCGGGCCGCGACGTTGGTGGCGACGAGGACGTCGATCCGGCCCTCCCGGAACGACCCCATCACGAAGTCACGCTCGGCCTGGGTCATGTTGCCCTGGAGCGCGCCCACGGGATAGCCATCGCGTTCGAGTTGCTTGGAGAGGGCGGCGACGCCCTGCTTGGTCCGGCCGAAGACGATCGCCGACCCCTCGCCGCGGTGGTCGAGCAGGTCGCGCAGCGCGCCGAGCTTGGCCCGCATGTCGGCCTCGTCCCGGCCCCGGCCGTAGCCTGCCCGGCTGCCCGGCCGCTCGGTGGTCGGGATCACGTAGGCGGTGTGGGGCACGGTGCCGGCCCGCTCCTCACCACCATCGACGGCGATCGTCTCCGGGTCGTACAGGTACCGCGCCGCCGTCTGCCGCACCCACTCGGGCATCGTCGCCGAGAACAGGGCCGTCTGGCGGCTGTTGGACGTCTTGTCCATGATCCGCTCGACGTCCTGGGCGAACCCCTGGTCGAACATCTCGTCGGCCTCGTCCAGCACGACGAAGCGGGCCTGGTCCAGCCAGAGGGCGCCCTGGCTGATCAGGTCGAGGATCCGGCCGGGCGTGCCGACCGCGACCTGGGCGCCACGGCGCAGGGCCGTCCGCTGCGGGCCGGAGGACGTGCCGCCGTAGAGGAGGGCGACGCTGACCCCCTTGACGGTCCCGAGGTCGGCGATCACGGCGGCGACCTGGGAGGCCAGTTCCCGGGTCGGGGCCAGGACCAGGGCCTGGACCGACGCCCGGCCGGCGTCGACGGCTTCCAGCAGCGGCAGGCTGAAGGCGAGCGTCTTGCCCGAACCCGTCCGGGCCTGGCCGACGACGTCGCGGCCGCCGAGCAGCGCCGGGATCGCCGACGCCTGGATCGGCGTGGGCGTGACCATGCCGCGCTCCGCGATCGCCGCGAGCAGGGCCGGGCTCAGTGGGTAATCGTCGAACGACCCGGACGACGGGGCCGCGCCGGCCACAGGGGTGGCAGGGTCGATGTCGAGGGTGATGGAGGTCACTGGGTTCGGTACCTTGGTTGGGGGCGGCGGTCATTTCAGGATGACCGAGGCCGGGGCGGGTGCTGAAGGGCGGTGGACGCCACGACGCAGCCGTCCCGTACAGTACCATAGACCCGGGCGCGCACGGGGAATCGTCCGGGTCCAGGTCCGGGCTCGTTGGTCGTCGGGAGTTGGTCGTTCGACGCAACGGTGCCCGGTCGACGCATTCCGCCGCACCCGTTCGGCCCGAGCGGGATCGAGCGGGAGTCCCGCAGGTTCCCGGACCGGGCCGTCGGACCCGGAGGACCGGATGACTCCGGCCCGGTCCGTGCCGTCCCGGCAGGGACAGTTCGCCGGCCGGGATGGTTATCTGCCCCGTCGGGCAGGGGGATCGCGCTGGTGCCGGTCGGCGCGGGAGATGGCGACGACCCTGGCACGTCCTGGAGCCGGCGGGATACCTGCTTACCACGGTGAGGTCCGCCCATGCTCGTCCAGACGCCCTCGCCCCGGACACCGCATGGAGGGACGACGGCCGGTAGCGCACTGACGGCCGTCCTGGTCGACGCGGACTGGGTGGTCGAGCGCTGGGTGCTGGGGACCGGCCATGAGGCCAGGGAGTGGCCTGTCGCCGGGGAGTCGTTCTGGGACCTGACCGTCGGGCGCATCCCGGTGGACGCGGCCGCGCTGCTGCGGCTGGCGATGGACGGGCGCCGGCCGGACCTGTTCCGGATGGTCGACCCCCTCACCCAGGATCCGGTCCGGACGATCGTCACCCCGACGTCGGACGGCCTGACCATCGTCTTCCAGCCTGAGACGGAACCCGCCGCAGCCCGACCCGGTCCGGTCGTCGACCCAGCCGGCCCAGGGGCGACCAGCCCGGTCGAACAGCTCCCCGGGTGGCTGCGCGAGCCGTTCCGTGAGCTGGTCGCCTGCCCCACGGTCGACGAGCTCGTCCGGGTCGCGATCCCGCATCTGGTCCGGTTCGGCCGGAGCCCCCGGGTCTCGGTCGGTCTGATCTCGGGCGAGCGGCTCCTCATCGTCAACCACACCGGCTACGGGCTGATCGATCTGATCCGGCCGCTGGCCGACCCGGGACTCGGCCGGGCGATCCAGACCGGACAGCCGGTCAGGGTCCGGTCCGGTGAGCCGGTCACCTGGATGGCCGACGACTCACGGGTGGCGATCCATGCGCCGTTCCGGCACGGGCCCGGCGGTGGACCGATCGGTATCCTGACGGTCGAATGGACCAACCCCGAGGGCGGCTCCGACCAGGACCGGGACCGGATCGCCGCCTTCGCCACCTGCCTGGGCCTGGCCATCACCGAGGGGCCGCTGGTCGGCGCGCTGCCGCCGCCGGAGTCGCTGCCCCTTGCCAGTGTGCCAGCCAGCCAGCCGGGCTCCGGACCAGGTCTGGGGACGGGGTCGCTGGCGGGGAGCACACCGGGCCAGACCGAAGGGACGGGGTCTGGGCCCATGGTTCCCCGCCGGGTCCCGGGGTTGCCCACCCCCAACCGGAACGAGGCGCTCAAGACGCGCCGCTGGGACCCGGGCTCCGCCTGCTGGGTGATCAGCGGGATGAGCGACCGGATCACGGAGCTCAGCGGCTTCCCGGTCGAGGCGTTGCTGGCCGATCCCGACCTCTGGTCGTCCCGCGTCCACCCGGAGGACCGCACGCTGGCGCGCACGTCGCAGGCACTCGCCCCCGAGGTGGGCCAGCGGTCGGAGGTGGTCTACCGGTTCCAGCACCGGGACGGTGCCTGGCGGCTGTTCCAGGAGGACGCCGTCGTCTTCCGCGATGCCGAGGACGCCCTCGTCAACGCGCTCCTGATCAGCGACGTGACCGACCAGCAGCACACGGTCGACCTCCTGCGGGAGAGCGAGCTGCGGTACCGCTCCCTTGTCGACGACCTGCCGGGCATCGTCGCCTACATCCGGGAGTACGACCCCCGGCATGGGACCCTGCGCACCACCTACATCAGCCCGGAGGTCGAGACCCTGACCGGGATCAGTGCCGAGCACTGGGTACGGGACAACCTCGCGATCGCGTCGATGGTCCACCCGGACGACCTGGAGCGGATCACCCTGGCGGCGACGGCCGTCGTGGATCGGCACACCGACTACACGCACGAGTACCGGATCATCCGTCCCGACGGGCAGGTCCGCTGGCTGCGGAACCGGGTCAAGTCGATCGCCCGGTCGGCGATCGACGGCGGGGAGGTCGACCGGTGGCACGGGGTGATGATCGACATCACCCCCCAGCGCGAGGCGGAACTCGCCCTCCGGGACCGGGAGGCGCGGTTCCGGCTGCTGGTCGAGCAGTCCCCCTCGGCCACGCTCTACACCCAGCAGGTCAACCCGGTGACCGGTGAGCGGACGACCTCCTATCTGAGCCCACAGGTGGCGACCCTGACCGGCTATGCGCCCGGCGACGACGCGGTCCGCCAGCCGCCGTTCCTGCCGATCGTCCACCCGGACGACCTCCACCTGTTCCGGGCGGAGTCGACCGCCGACCTCCTGGGACCTGGCCGCGCCAGCCTGGATTACCGGATCATCCACCGCGACGGGCGGGTTCGCTGGCTGCGCAACATGGTCGAGCGGGACGCGGACCGGGCGGCCAACGGGTCGTCCACCTGGCGCGGGATCGTGATCGACATCTCCGACCAGCGGGCGGCCGAGGAGCGCGGCCGCGCCCAGGACGCCCGGATGCGGTCGATCGTCGAGCAGTCGTCGGAGATCCTGGTCATCACCGACCGGAACGGGATCGCGTCATTCGTCAGTCCGGCGCTCGAGACGGTCCTGGGCTATCCCCTCGACCAGGCGGCGCGTCTCACGGTCAGGGATATCGTCCACCCTGACCACCTGGCCGGCATGGAGGACGCGCTCCGACGGATCCGCGCGTCGCCGGGCAACCGCTTCAGCGGGATCCGGGTCAAGGCCAGTCATGCCGACGGGGGCTGGCGGTGGCTGGAAATCTCCGCGATCAACAAGGAGGACCGGCCCGAGATCGGTGGGGTCGTGATCACCGCCCGGGATGTCACGGATCAGGTCCTGGCCGATGAGGCGCTCCGGTTCCGGGAGTCGCTGCTCGGGACCCTCGTCCGCCACGCCGCGGACTTCATCGTCGTCCTCGACCCTGGTCTCGTAATCACCTACGCCAGCCCATCGGCGCACGGATTCCTCGTGCAGACCGGCGCGACCGCCCCGTCGGTAGTCGAGTCGTGCATCTTCGACGAGGAGGACGGCACCCGGTTCCGGAGCGAACTGCACCGCCTCGACGGGCACCCGGGCGCGGCGGCCCACTTCGAGTCCCGGATCCGGCGGGCCGACGGCCAGTGGCGCTGGATCCGCATGGTCATCACCAACCATACCGGGACGCCCGGCATCGACGGGTTCCTCATCAACGCCCACGACATGACGGACTACCGCGACGCCGAGAAGCGGCTGCGCGAGAGCGAGGACCGCTTCCGGGCGCTGTTCCGCCACGCCCCGGACATCGTGATGGTGCTGGACCCCGACGGCTGCGTCCAGTTCGCCAGCCCGAGCGCCGAGCTCGCCCTGGGCGACTCGCTCAGCCACCTCGTCGGCCATGACACCCCGCTCGCGTTCCACCCCGACGACAGCGGCATGGCGATCGCCCAGTTCGACCGGGCCCTGGAGCGCCCGAGCGAGGCCGTCTCGTTCGAGGCTCGCGTGCGGCACCGCAGCGGCGACTGGCTGTGGTGGGAGATCACCGTTACCAACCTGCTGGCCCACGCCAGCGTCGGCGGGCTGGTACTCAACGCCCGCGACGTGACGTGGCGCAGGGAGGCCGAGGCGCGCCTGCGGGAGAGCGAGGAGCGGTTCCGGCTGCTGGTCCAGCACGGCTCCGACCTGACGATGCTCGTCGCCGGCGACGGGACGATCAGCTTCGTGACGCCCTCGTCGATGCGGATCCTCGGCTTCGCGCCCACGGAGATCGAGGGCAGGACTGACTTCGACTGGATCAGCCGGATCGACCGGCCCCGGTTCGACGACCTGCTCGACCAGAGCCGCCGTCGGCCCGAGCCAGCCGGGCCGATCGTCGTCTCGTTCCATCACGCCGATGGCTCCTGCCGCGACCTCCAGATCATCGCCACGTCGCTGCTCGACAACCACGCCGTCCGCGGGATCGTCATCAACGCCCACGACGTGACCGAGCGGCGGACCCTGGAGCAGCAGTTGCTCCACCAGGCGTTCCACGACCCGTTGACCGGCCTGCCCAACCGGGCGCTGTTCAACGAGCGACTGGCCGAGGCCCGGAAGCGCGCCCTGCAGAACCGGACGTCCTTCGCGGTCATCTTCCTCGACCTCGACGACTTCAAGGTCGTCAACGATACCCTCGGCCACAGCGCCGGGGACCAGCTGCTCCGCACCGTCGCCGACCGGCTCGGTACCGCCGCGCGGGGCGTCGACACCATCGCCCGGATGGGCGGCGACGAGTTCACGATCCTGATCGAGGAACTCCGCGACCACGGCAGCGCGGAGACCTTCGCCGACCGGGTCATCGAGCGCCTGCGGGAGCCGGTCACGATCAACGGCCACGAGCTCCTGGTCTCGCCCAGCCTCGGGATCGCGATCGGCCTGCCGGACGACGACGAGGAGCACGACCTGCTCCGCGAGGCCGACATCGCGATGTACGAGGCCAAGGCGCGGGGCAAGGGGCAGCGCGTCGTCTACGACGAGCGCATGAACGCGCGGGCCTGGGCCAGGATGGAGGCCCAGGGCGACCTGCGCCAGACGACCGCTGACGGGTGACCCGCGCCGGGCACTCACGCGCGGGCCGCTGCTGGGCCGGTCTCGGTGCGGGGTCGACCCGGCGACCGGTCGGAGCGCCCGACGGTGTCTGACGCGGGGACGCCTGGCGACGTGATCCCGTCGGGCGATGCCGTCGCGGACCAGCGGCCAATGGAACCAGGACCGGCGCTCAGGTGAACGGCAGCCAGCGGGCCTGCCGCAGCCGCTCGGCCAGCACCGCGCCGAGGGCCGGGATGGGGTGGAGGCGGGCGACCTCGGCGGCGGCGGCCTCGACGTCGTAGGGGGTGCGGCGGTGCTCGATCGTCCAGGTCGCGCCGTCCCAGTGGGCCAGTGCCCAGGCGGCGTCCGGGTCGCCGTCCATGCTCCCGCCGATGGAACCGACCGAGGCCAGCCGCTGGCCGCTGACCGTCCCGGACCG
>CADCWK010000111.1 GCA_902806375.1 uncultured Thermomicrobiales bacterium | reverse complement strand
CGGGTCGGAGGTCGGCGAGGGTGCGGACGCGTCCGGGGTCGCGGAGACGACGACAGGTTCCACTCTCGATCGGCCAGTGGCATCGGCTACCGATCCGGCGGATTCCCCGCCGTCCCCGGCTACTGCCGACGCCGACGCACCGACACCGGCCGAACGTCCGGCGCCCTGACAGGGGACCGGTCAGCCCGGACTCTGCTCCAGTTCGCGGAGGTGCTGACTTGCAGCCCCCGGTCCGGTCGATCATGCTCAGCGACACTGATTGCCGGCGTCCGGTCTGGTCGGCCGGACGGGATGATCGTCATGGTTGGGGAGCATCGCACCGATGGCCCGAGGGGTATTCCGGTTTCGCGGGCGGGGACGCGATGGGGACGAGCGCTCGTCCCACATCCTGACCGAGCAGCAGCATCGGCTGATCGACGACGAGTTGCTGCTGCTCGAGCGGGTCCGGGCGATCCTCGAGCGCTACCCCGCCGCCCCACAGGACATCGTCGGCCTGAAGCGGGCCGCCGAGCAGCTGGACAGCCTCTTCCTGCTCGTCGTCGTCGGCGAGTTCAACGCCGGCAAGTCGGCCTTCATCAACGCGCTGGTCGGCGCCGACGTGATGCCCGAGGGGGTGCTGCCGACGACGGCCGTCATTAACCGGCTCCGCTTCGCCGACAAGCCGGGCGAGACGATGTTCCCCGACGGCGTGATCGAGCGTGGCTTCCCGGCCGATTTCCTCCGCGAGATCACCGTCGTCGACACCCCCGGCACCAACGCGATCATCCGCGAGCACGAGGCGCTCACCCAGCAGTTCGTCCCCCGCGCCGACCTCGTCCTGTTCGTGACCTCCGCCGACCGCCCGTTCAGCGAGAGCGAACGCGAGTTCATGAGCGGTATCCGGGAGTGGGGCAAGAAGATCGTCATCATCGTCAACAAGGTCGACCTGCTGCCCGACGACGCGGCCCGGCAGCAGATCGAGACGTTCGTCCGGGACAACGTCGCCCGGCTGGTCGGCTTCGCGCCCGACGTCTTCTCGGTCTCGGCCCTGCTGGCCCGGCAGGCCAAGGCGCTCGGGGAGCGCAACCCGACCGAGCGTGACCGCCTCTGGGCCGCCAGCCGGTTCGAGGCCGTCGAGGACTACGTCGTCAACGTGCTCGACGAGGAGAGCCGCGTCCGGCTGAAACTGCTCAACCCACTCGGCATCGCCGAGCACACCGCCGACCGCTACCTGCACGACGCCGCCGACCGGTTGGAGGTGCTGCGGGAAGACGTCCAGACGATCGAGAACATCGACCGGCAGCTCGCCCTCTATCAGGAGGACATGCGGCGCCAGTTCGCCTACCACCTCAGCCGGGTCGAGGCGATCATTGCCAAGATGATTACCCGGGGCGACGCCTTCTTCGAGGAGACGATCCGGATCGGCCGCGTCTTCGACTTGGTCAACACCGACAAGATCCGGGCCCAGTTCGAGGAGCAGGTCGTCGCCGACACCGCCCGCCGGATCGATGTCACGATCGACGAGCTGATCGACTGGATGGTCGAGCAGGACCTGCGCGTCTGGGAGGCTGTCAACGAGTACGTCACCCGGCGCCGGCTGAGCAAGTACGAGGAGCAGCTCGTCGGCGAGATCAGCAACCAGTTCCGCTACGACCGCCGCTCGCTGCTCGATTCCGTCAGCAAGCGGGCGCGGGAGGAGATCGATCGCTACGACGTCCGGGGCGAGGCCAACCAGCTATCGCAGTCGGTGCGCAACGCCGTCGCGGCGACGGCGGTCGCCGAGGCCGGGGCGGTCGGGCTCGGGGCGCTCGTCGTCGCGGCGGCCAGCACGGTCGCCGTCGACATCACGGGCATTCTTGCGGCCAGCCTGGTCGCCGGGGTGGGGCTGTTCGTCCTGCCGCGGCGCCGGACCAAGGCCCGGCGGGACTTCCATGAGCGCTCGACGGAACTGGAGGGTCGGCTGCTGACGGTCATGCGCGACCAGTTCGAGTATGAGCTGGTCCGCTCGGTCGGGCGGATCACGGAGGCGATCGCGCCGTACACGCGGTTCGTCCGGGGCGAGCAGACCAAGCTCGACGAACTCCAGACGGATCTGACCGCGGCCCGGAACGACATGCGCGCCTTCCGCCACCGCATCGGTGCGACCGACGACGTGATCGACATCACGCCCCGGCCCGACGTGCCGGTACTGGGCGAGTCAGCCGGGGCACCGTCGGACGGTCAGCGCGTCAGGCCCGCCTGATCACGCCCGCGGTGACATAACGATTCACCAATGGACAGTGGGAGCAGGGGGAGAGAACGCGTGAGCGATCGGCGGCAGGCCGGCATGACGTACCGTGACGCCGGGGTCGACATCGACGCGACCAGCAGCGCCGTCGGCCGGATCGCCGAGCGCGCCCGGACCGCCTTCGGTGCCTCTCCGGCCACCGGCGAGGGCGGCGCGGCGGCGATCGGCCACTTCGGTGGCATGTACCGGCTCCCGTCCGGACCGGACCGTCTGCTGGTCGCGAGTGCCGACGGCGTCGGGACCAAGCTCAAGCTGGCCTTCCTGGTCGGCGGCGACGCCCATGAGCGGATGGGTTGCGACCTCGTCAACCATTGCGTCAACGACATCCTGACCCTCGGCGCCCGGCCGCTGTTCTTCCTGGACTATTTCTCGACTGGCGCCTTCGAACGGGATGCCTTCGACGGCTTCGTCGGCGGCCTGGTCGCCGCCTGCCAGGAGAACGGCCTGGCCCTGATCGGCGGCGAGACGGCCGAGATGCCCGGCATGTACGCGCCGGGTGAGTACGATGCCGCCGGTTTCATCGTCGGCGAGGTCGCGCCGGACCGCGTAATCGATGGCACGGACGTCCGGGCCGGCGACATCCTGCTCGGCCTGCCCAGCGGTGGGCTCCAGACCAACGGCTTCAGCCTGGCCCGCCGGATCGCCGGGCTGACCGGTGACCGCGACGCCGACCGGGCCCGGCTGGCCCAGCCCTTGCCCGGCGACGGTGACCAGACCATCGGTGAGGCGCTGCTGGCGGGCCACGCGTCATTCCGGCCCGCGGTCGCGCCGCTGTCCGAGGTCGACGGGACGGTCGTCCGCGGGATGGTCCATGTCACGGGCGGCGGATTGATCGACAACGTGCCGCGCATCCTGGCCGGCGATCTCGCCGCCGAGATCGACCCGTCGGCCTGGGTGGTGCCGCCCGTCCTCACCTGGCTGGTAATGGACGGCGACGTGCCGTTCCGGGAACGCTACCGCGCCTTCAACATGGGCATCGGTTTCGTCGTCGCTGTCCGGCCGGAGGACGAGTCGGTGGCCCGGGCTGCGCTTCCCGGCGCCATCCCGATCGGTCGCATCGTCCGCCGACGCGACGACAGCACCGGGCAGGTTCTGGGTCTCGGGTAGCCAGGCGTCATCCTCCGAGGCAGATGGCGCCATCCGGTCCGGAGCGGCATGTCCCGGTTCCCAGCGGGGTGGCCCGTGCCAGAGATGCGTGTTCTCGCGACGGGATCTCGGCCTGACGTGCTGACCGACGATAATCCCGATGATTATCATTGTGATCAATGAAGATAAAAAAGATTCACTAACTGCTCGATGTTGAGATCGATGCATAGGCGTCGGGTCGGTACACACGCCGGTGGGCGGCGTTTTCGGTCATATCGTTTCATCATTCATGTGGAATGCGGCATATGATTTGCGGGCCTGAGCGTCGCAGCCGGGTGCCAGAAGGTCTTGCCCCTGCGCTCGCGGATCACGGAGGGAGATCGGCCATGCGTCGACTCGTCACGTTGTTTGCGCTCTGTCTCACGCTGGGCGTTGGCGCGGTAACATACGCTGTAGCGCAGGACACGCCCGCGACCCCTGCCGCCGATGCGGTCCTGTGTGGGTCTCCGGCCGCCTCGCCGGTGGCGGAGGGTGAGGCGACTCCCGCCATCCAGACGTCGGGAAGCCCGGAAGCCATCGCCACCTCGGTCAGCGAGAACGTCGTGGGCGGTCTGGAAGCAGTGGCCTGCGGGACGCCAGCGGCAACCCCGGGGACCTGAGCCGGTCCATGATCGCAGGGGACATCGACCCGGCGGTTCGCGTGCGTCAGCCTCCTGTCAACTGACGCGTCGCGCCGGGCCATGCGCACGAGGAGGTGCCACCGCCGAGGGTCGGCAGTGCCAGTTCGGGTGTGCGTCGCGCGCCCTGTCGGCTGTTCTCTCGCCAGGACCACGCTCCCGGAGGTGCTCCGGGTACGAACGCTCGACGCTGAACGTTTCGTCGCAATCGTCTCTCACCGGCAGCGTCCGGCCCCCGCACACTGTCCGTGCGTTACACGGGGCCGGCAGACAAGTCAAGGAGTGAGGCCACGATGGGCACCTTCGACTCCGACCCTACCGGACAGCGCGCGCCGTCCGGCCACTCTTCGCCCGAGGAATCACCCGCGGGGCATGTCCCGGCCGGAGCTGATGCGGCTCCCGGCACCGGGCAGCCCGAAGAGGCCCGCCGGATGGACCGGCGGCGACTCCTCACGACCGGCGCCGCCACGGGTGTCGCCGCCGCGGCGGTCCCACTGGTCTTCGCCGCGGTCGACGCCCAGGACGCCACACCGCCAGCCGACCCGGCCGCGACTCCCCACGACATGGCTGGCATGGACATGTCCACCAGCGCGCCGACCAATGTGGGTTTCACCGTCTTCGTCCCGTACCAGGCGGCCATCGTCCAGGCCGCCGCAGCCCGGATCATCCCGACTGACGAGAACGGACCGGGCGCGACCGAGGCGGGCGTCGTCTATTTCATCGACCGCCAGATCGCCAAGGAAGGCATGGACTACCGGGGCAACCGCTACCGGCAGGGCCCCTTTCTCCCCGGTGAACCGACGCAGGGCGACCAGTCGGCCCTGGCCGTCCGGGATCGCTTCCGGATCGGGATCTTCGCCCTCGACGCCTACGCCCGGCAGACCTTCGACGCCGGGTTCGTTGAGTGCACACCGGAGCAGCAGGACCAACTCCTCGCCGACCTCGAGGAAGGGCTGCCGGAGGGATTTGGCGGTACGTCGCTGCAGGCGCAGCCGCTCGATCAGTCGGGTAGCCAGTTGGCCCCGAACATCGGCCTGACGACCACCACTACGGCGTCCTCGGGGGCGAGGGCGTTCTTCACGCTGCTCCGCAACTACACCATCGCCGGCTACTTCTCCGACCCGGTTCAGGGCGGCAACCGGGACATGGTCGGCTGGAAGATGATCGGCTTCCCCGGAGCTCACATCAGCTACTTCAACGAGATCGAGCAGTACAACACGCCGTTCCAGGGCGAGTACATCAGTCTGGGGCAGTACCAGGCGCAAGTGGGCGGGGAGATCTAGCCATGGCGACGTTGCCCAAGACAGACGTGGTGTTCGTCGGATTCGGCCTCGTCAACAGCGTCATCGCCAACGAGATCGGCAAGAACACCGCCCTGAAGATGGTCGCGCTCGAGCGCGGTCCCTACCGCGACACCTACCCCGACTTCCTGCAGGACCACTTCGACGAGTGGCGTTACAGCCAGCAGGGTGAGTTGTTCCAGGACCTCAGCCGAAACACCATCACGTTCCGCAACCAGCGTGATCAGGCCGCGCTCCCGATGCGCAACTACGGCAGCTTCCTCCCCGGCAACGGGGTCGGCGGCGCCATGGTCCACTGGAACGGCGTCTCCTGGCGGTTCCTCGAGCACCACTTCAACTACCGGTCGCACCACGAGCAGCGCTATGGGCCCGGATTCCTGCCGGAGGACACGACGATCCAGGACTGGGGCGTCACCTGGCAGGATATGGAGCGGTACTACGACGCCTACGAGAAGCAGTTCGGGATCAACGGCAAGGCTGGCAACCTGAACGGGCAGATCGTGGAGGGCGGCAACCCCTTCGAGGGTCCCCGATCGGCGGAGTTCCCCCAGCCACCGAACAAGAAGCCCTACAACACGACCCTGTTCCGTGACGCCGCCAACCAGCTGGGGTTCAAGGTGTTCCCGATGCCGAGCGGCAACAGCACCGGGACCTACACCAACCCGGACGGCCTGACGCTGGCGCCATGCAACTACTGCGGCTTCTGCGAGCGGTTTGGCTGCCACGTCGGCGCCAAGGCGAGCCCGATCATCAACGTGGTACCGAGTGCCCTCGCCAGCGGCAACCTCGAGATCCGGCAGTACTCGACGGTCTTCCGGATCAACCATACCGGCGGCGTGGCGACGAGCGTCTCGTACTACGACGAGGGCGGCCAGGAGCAGGAGCAGCCGGCTGACCTGATCGTGGTCGGGGCGTTCATGCTGGAGAACGTCCGGCTGATGCTGCTGTCCGGGATCGGGCAGCCATACGACCCCGTCCAGAACACCGGCGTGGTCGGACGGAACTACACCTACCAGACCGGTGGCGCCAGCGCGACCGTCTGGTACGACGACAAGATCATGAACCGGTTCATGGGAGCCGGTTCGGCCGGCTTCGCGATGGACGAGTTCCACTCGGACAACTTCGATCACACCGGTCTGGGCTTCTTCGGCGGCGGCAACATCGCCGCCAACAACACGGGCGCCCGTCCCATTGACAGCAGTGGACCGCTCCCACCGGACTCCCCGACCTGGGGGAGTGGCTGGAAAGCCACGGTCAAGCAGTACTACAACCGGTCGGCGGGCTTCAGCATGCAGGGCGAGAGCCCGGCCTACCGCCAGAACTACGTCGATCTCGACCCGAACTACCGTGACGCCTACGGCAACCCGCTGTTGCGCATCACCTTCAACTGGACGGACAACGAGCGCAAGATGGTCCGCTGGATCGCCGACAACCCGATCACGCAGATCGCCGAGGCGATGGGCGGGTCCATCACCCGGGTCGGCGGCGACATCACCGACTACAGCATCGTGCCGTACCAGTCGACGCACCTGCAGGGCGGCGCGGTCATGGGTGCCGACCCGACGACCTCGGTCGTGAACACGTCTCTCCAGAGCTGGGACGTGTCCAACCTGTTCGTCGTCGGCGCCAGTGCCTTCCCGCAGAACCCCGGCTACAACCCGACCGGGACCGTCGGCGCCCTCGCCTACCGGGCGGCGGATGCCATCATCAACACCTACCTGCCGAGCCCGGGCCCACTGGCCTGACCCTCAGGACCGCTTATCGGTGCTTTCGACGGACCCGGATCGCTGGCAGACGATCCGGGTCCGTTCGTCGCGGGCCCGTGCGTGGCGATCGTTGGGTTCGTCTGTCCTTCGCCAGGTCCGGCACGGTTGGCAACGACGCGAGGATCCTTACACTGGTACTGGAGGCGGGTCCTGGAGTGGCGAAGGGAAGGCGACATGACATCATCCATCCGGGTCCCGACGGTCCCGCCTGAGATCGAGGCGAAGCGAGACGAGATCGAGTCCCTTTGCCGACGGTTCGGGGTCGTCCGGCTCGACCTGTTTGGATCAGCGGCCACGGGTCGCTATGATCCCTACACCAGTGACTATGATTTTCTCGTGACATACCCATCC
>CADCWK010000110.1 GCA_902806375.1 uncultured Thermomicrobiales bacterium | reverse complement strand
CGTGATCAGCGGTTTCGTCCCGGTCCGGACCGACTCGATCATGTGGCGGATGCCGTCGGACCACGGCCAGTGGCTGCCGTCCTCGACGACCTGCCAGGCGCCGACCTCGTTTCGCCAGAGCTCGTAGCCCTTCGGCGCCCAGTCCTCGCCCAGCATCTGGATGGTGCCGTCGGTCCCGTAGAGTTCGAGGCCGCAGTTCCGGTAGCGCTGGATCGTGAAGCCGGTCGTGACGACGGCGTAGCGGGTCTGGCCGAAGTCCAGCAGCAGGTGCGCGTTGTCGTGGCTCTCGACCTGGACGGTCTTGCCGTTGACCTCGCGCTCCGGGATCGCGACGCCGCTGAGGGCCGTGACGCGCCGGGCCGGGCCGAGCAGCCCGGTCAGGCTGGTGACGTTGTAGACGCCGAGGTCGAACATGGAGCCGCCGCCAGGCCGGTAGTACCACTCGCCCCAGTTCGGGCCCGTCCAGCCGTAGAAGCCGCGGGCGCTGTAGATCTCGCCGATGTCGCCCTGGTGGATCCGGCGCCACATCGCCTGGTAGGTCGGGCTGAGGATGACGTGGGGGGCGCAGAGCAGGAAGCCGGGACTCGTCTTCGCCAGCTCGACCAGGCCGGCGGCCTCCTCCAGGTCCATCGACATCGGCTTCTCGACCAGGACGTGCTTGCCGGCCTCCAGCGCCTCCCGGGTGATCCGGCCGTGGACCTGCATCGGCGCCAGGATGACGACGAGGTCGATGCTGGCGTCACCGATGATCTGCTGGTAGTCGGTGGTGAAGTCGGTCAGGCCGTACTGCTCGCGGACGACGTCGGCCCGGGCCGGATCGACGTCGCAGACGCGGACGATCTCGCTGATCGGCCGGGGGTAGTTGAGCCGCTGGATGTGCGGGATGTAGACGCGCGAGACGCTGCCGCAACCGATGATGCCGATCCGGACGATCTTCTCCATGCGGGCGTTCCTCATCGACAGGCCATCACCGGCCAGACAGCCGGTGCCGTGGGCTGGGTCAGGTCAGCACCATGCTGACCGACTGGTTGCCGGCATCGACGCCGGGCTGTTGACGCTGACTGGTGACCGCCAGCCGGACCCGCTCGGCCGGGTAGACCGAGCGGAACCCCGCCACCGCCGTCCCGTCCTGCCAGGCCGTCCCCGAGACGACGAGCGTCGGCGCGCCGACCGCGATCCCGAGCAGTTCCGCCTCCATCCCGTCCGCCAGCCGGGCCTCGATCGTCTCCTCGGCGTGCGTCAGCCGGAAGCCGAAGCGCCGCTCCAGGGACCGGTAGAGCGACTGCCCCAGGTCCTCGTCGGTCAGGTCGCCGAAGCGGACCGCGTCGAGCAGGCTGGTCTCGAGGACGATCGCCGAGCCGCCAAGCGACCGCACCCGGACGATCCGGAGCAGGTCCGTCCCGTCCGGAAGCCCGAGGGCGGCCGTCTCCGCTGGCGAGGCCGGGCCGACGTACAGCCCCACGACCCGGGAGGTCGCGGTGAGTCCAGACTGCTCCGCCATCTCGGTGAAGCCCTGGAGGTGGATGGCGTCATAGGTGAACCGGGGCGCGGCGACGAAGGTGCCGACCCCGTGCCGGACGGTGATGATCCCGCCGCGATCGAGTTCCGCCAGGGCCTGCCGGGCCGTCATCCGGCTGACAGCGGCCATCTCGGCCAGCTCTCGCTCGGGCGGCAGCCGCTCCCCGGCCAGCAGCCGCCCGTCGGTGACGAACTGCCGGATCGTCGCGGACAGCTGGTGGTAGAGCGGGACGGGCGACGAGCGGTCGAGCACGACCGGCCCTGGCAGCCGGGAGACGGCGCCAACCGCGACGTCGTCGGCTGTCCACGTGGCGGTCGGTTGTGAGCGGTCCGTCATCGGAAGCGCCTCGGTGGCGGGGACTGGTCCAGAGGTCTAGACCACATGCCAGCGAATGACGGTGGTGTTATCCAGAGGGACCAGGTGAGCAGACGGCCGGTCGGCGTCGCCCCGGTGGCAACCATCGGCCAGCCGCAGGCTCTGCGAGCGCATTGGAGATCGGAGCGCAGGGCGCCGGGGAGTTGGCTGGCGAGCAACCAGCCGACTCCCCGACGTAAGTCTCACGGATGGACTCCGGCCGGGATCCGGAGCCCATCGCGTGGCCAGCGGTGTCGGCATCGACCGCGACGTCTCAGGGCGACCCGGGATCGCGAACCGGGTCCCGGATGACCGGCCATGGGCCGATCCCGTTAGGTGGCAGTTGGCTCGGTGGACTCGATCCGGTGGAGCAGCACGGAGCCCCGCGATCGCCGCATCACGTTCTCCGCTACCGACCCCATGAACCACCGCACCATCCCGGTCCGGCCATGGGACGTCAGGACGATCAGATCCCCTGGCTGGGTGGCCGTGGTGATCTCACGGGCCGCGTCGCCCCGCAGGACCTCGGACGAGACGGTCCGCCCGTCCTCCTGGAGGCGCTCGACCACGCCCGTCAGATAGGCGGTCGCCTCCTCCGCGACGAGCCGCTCGGTTTCGGCCGAGCCGCTGTAATCGATCGCGTTGCCACGGTGGAGTGGATACAGGTCGGTCACCCGGACCAGATGGATCGGGAGGCCGAGCGGCGTGGCGAGCCCGATCGCGATCTCGAGCGCCTGCTCGGCGAACGGTGATCCGTCAAGGGGGACGATGATCCGGTCGAACATCGAGTGACCTCCTGGTCGCGAGAACGAAACGAAATCGGCAAGAACAAGGTCGGAACGTTCGATCATACGGCCCACGCACGGGAAAGCCAACGGGTCCTGGTCACGCGGGATGCCGTCTCTGGGCCGGGCCGGAGCAGGCGCAGAACCCGGACCGTCTCCCGGCGTCGGCCCGGCGTCGGCCCGGCTGGGCCAGCCCTGGCTGTCCCTGCGGGACGGGCGAAGCGCGGAGCACCCGTGTCGATCGGCCTCACCGTCAGTCGCCCGACCAGGCGACCACCGGCTCAGCAGCGGGAACTGGTCGTCGGCGACCTCGGCGACGGAGCGATGCCGTCGGGATCGCCAAGTGGTCGGCGATGGCCGTGGCGTCCGTCACCTCGAGATGCGCGATGGTGACGCTGTTGCCGAAGGTCGTGCCGGCGACCCGCACGCCGATCGTGGCGAGGCCGGCCCGGCGCTGGAACCAGTTCTGGCTGATCTCGCGGAACTGGACCCGGCGGCGCGGGATGATCGTGACCGAGCGGGCGATCGAGCGGCCCTGGACGATCAGCCGGTCATCGGCGTCCCAGGCCCAGCGCGTGTCGCGGTAGGTCAGCCAGGACCAGGGTGTGCTGCTGACCAGGAGGACCGCCAGTCCCCACCACCACTCGGTGAACGGGATGAGATAGCCGGCGGCGACGGCGATGGTCAGTCCGGTGATGTCCGAGGCGATGGCCGGGAGGACGTAGCGGGCCCGGGCCCGTCCGGGCAGCCGCTGTCCGTCGTGGCGGGCCGTCTCGATGTCGGCCGCGAAGGCGGGCACCGCCCGGCCCAGCAGCGCCGCGACGTCGGCGCGGCGGATCAGCGGGAACAGGACGCCGGAGTCGTTGCTCTGCTGCCCACCGCCATAGCCGGCGCTGACGAAGTGGATGCTGGCCAGGCCGAACGGCTGCCGCAGCAGTCCCTCCCTGACCGTGATCGACTGGATCCGGTGGAGCGGGATCGTCGTCCGGCGCCGGTCCAGCAGGCCCGTCGAGATGACGAGCTGGTCGTCCTCCCGGCGCAGGGCAAACCCGCTGAAGGTGATGACCGTCCCGAGGATGGAGAGCGCCCAGGCGATCAACCCCCCGACGATGACGACCCCGAGCACGGCCTGGACCGGCGAGAAGGCAGACGACTCGACGACCCGGCCGACCCGGTCGCCGACGATGTCGTCGCCGAACTGGCTGAACGCCGCCAGGATCGCCGCCGCCGGGCCGATCCGGCTGGACGTCAGCCCGGCGATGAGCAGGTCGCGCCCGGACAGCGTCGCGATCACCTCACCGCTGACCCCGCTGGTGCCGGTGGCGGCGAGGGCCGCGCCGGTCGCTCCGGGCGCCGGGATCGCGTCGCCCGGCACGGTGCCGGCACTCGCCGGGGCCGTACCCGGCCGGGCGTCGTTCGCCGGGGCCGGGCGACTGGTCCGCTGGGCCCGTTCGGCAAGGAGCTGGTTGCGCAGCGCACTGGCCTCAGCGACGGCGATCGCCTCGATGACGATGTCGGCGTTTGCGCCACCGCCCGCCGCCGTCTCGACGCGCAACTGGGCGACGCCGAGCAGCCGGGCCAGCGGCGGTTCCTGCAGGTCGATCGACTGGATCCGCTCGAACGCGACGGAGCGCTCCTGCTTGCTGAGCCAGCCCGTCCGCAGCCGCAGCGAGCGGCCGGTGACCTCGTAGCTGCTCATCCACCAGTTGGCGACGGCGCTGATCACCGTCAGGGCGGCGAAGGCTCCGGCGATCAGCAGCCAGACGATCTCGCCCCGGCTGCCCGAGAACAGCGCGATCGCGATCGGGACGATGAAGCCGCGGACCGAGCGGACCATCGTGATGAGCATGTAGGCCGGGTGGAACCGCTCCCGGTGGCCCACGTCGCCATCCGGGTGGATCTCCGGGTCCACACCCGGCGGTGCGCCACCGGGGGCGTGGCCATCGGTGGGGGCATGGCCATTGGGCGACCACGCCGTGGGGTCGGGCTGATCGGGGTGCGGTGGGACGGGTGCTTGCCAGGGCGACGACATGGCTGGAACCTCACGCGGGTCGTTCGGGCGGTGGAGCGGGGACCCCGCGGCTTGGGAACCGGGGCAGGACGACCGGTCAGACGTCCTCGTAGGTGTTGGCGAGGGTGGCGATCTGGTCCCGGATCTCCTCGGCCCGCCGCACGGGCAGACCGGGGATGGAACTCGAGCCGGCGGCGGTGTAGATCACGACCGTCGCCAGCTGGAGCGACCGCTCGAAGACGTCGCGCGTGGTGTCGACGTGCTGGATCCGCGCCATCGGGACCAGCCGCCGGGTGACCGTGAACAGGCCACTCATCGTGTCGACCTCGTCGTCGTCGATGTTCCAGCGCCAGGAGCGGTAGCTGGCCGGCGGGACCAGCACGACGAGCGTGAGGGTCACGACCAGGACGACGATCAGCGGGAGCGCCGCCTGGAGCGGCGTCCAGTCGGCCAGCCGGGAGAGCAGGAAGCCGGCGAAGGCGGCCATGGCGGCCAGCGGGGCGACCCCCCACAGCAGGGCGTTGAGCCGCCAGAGCCGGATGATCTTCGGGTCGAGCGAGTGGGCGGGAGCGGGTCTGGCCTGTCTGGCGTCCATGGCGACGTCACGTCCTCCGGGGCGCCACCACGGGCGCCAGACGATGCGGGTCACCGCACCGCGTCTGGTCGATCGCCCCGGAGTGTAGGCGCCCGACGTCACAGAGATGTGTCTGACCTCCCGGTCTCGGGCCACCGGGAGGTCGCACGGCCGGCGGGCCGGACCAGTATCCTGTGGCGCAGGAGTGACGGGTCGCCGGGGCAACGAGCCGGTCGATGGGGCGCAGGCCGACAGGAGGCGACATGGCGGGTGAGCGGGAGACCGCGAAGGCGGCGAGCGGGACCGACGACCAGCAGCAGCAGGCGTTCATCCAGGGGACCAGCCAGGGCGTGCTGCCGCGGTTGCTCGGGTCGACACGGCTGTTCATCGGGATCGCCGTGGCCGGGCTGATCATCGCGGCGGTCACGACGTTGGTGTACGGGTTCCTGCTGGTGTTCCGGACGATCTGGCACGTCGTCAACGAGTACGGCCTGGAGATGGACGGCGCCAAGGCCCTGTCGGTCGAGTTCGTGGAACTGACCGACCTGTTCCTCGTCGGGACGGTGCTCTACATCGTCGCGCTCGGGCTCTACG
The DNA here is from genome assembly GCA_902806375.1 of uncultured Thermomicrobiales bacterium. Classification (GTDB taxonomy): domain Bacteria; phylum Chloroflexota; class Chloroflexia; order Thermomicrobiales; family UBA6265; genus CADCWK01. Next base: position 1,620 of record CADCWK010000110.1, on the reverse strand, counting down.
AACTCTTCGTCGACGCCGGGATCCCGGTCCCGGCGTGGCTCCACGTCGACAACCTCGACGACCTGAAGAGCAAGCTGGTCGGGGTGATCATCGTCCTGCTCGGCGTCAACTTCCTGGTCGCCGTCGTGGACTGGGAGGGCGGCGAGGACATCATCTGGTTCGGCGGCGCGATCGGCCTCGTGATCCTGGCCCTGTCGGTCTCGACGTACCTGACATCGCTCCAGAAGGACTGATGCCTCCAGAAGGACTGATGCGGCCGAGCGGCGACACGATGCGACCCGACGACGGAGGGTCCGGGCTCAGGGACCAGAGCGCGAGCCGGACGTGGTCGGACATCGCGGCGGGACGATGACGGGTTACCGGACCGGCTCGATGAAGACCTCGATCGTCCCGCCGCAGGCCAGCCCGACCTCCCAGGCCAGTTCGTCGGTGATGCCATAGCGGACCACCTTCGGCTGGCCGCTCGACATGACTTCCTGCGCCTCGCTGAAGACGGCCGTCTCGACGCAGCCGCCGCTGACCGAACCGGCCAGGTCACCGTTGTCGGAGACGACGAGGCGCGAGCCGATCGGGCGCGGGGCGGACCCCTCGACCGAGATGACGGTCGCCACCGCCACCTGCTTGCCCTCGGCCTGCCACTGGTCGATCTCGTCGATGAACGTCTGCATCGTGGTCACCCTGTTTCTTGATTGATCGCCGCGTCATGTTCGAGCAGTCCGTAGGTCGTGCCGATTAGTTACTGCCTGGTGCAATGATCGCACCGTCGGCAACTGGTCGTTAGCTGTCGGCGGGCAGGGCAACGACCTCCTTGGTGAATGGGGCGAGCGTCGGCACGGCCATAGACAGCGAGACCATTATCGTATTCAATCTTTGAATAGCAAGTCAGTGATCACTGGCTGTTCGGCGGCACGGAAGGGCCGCCGGATCTCATGGCTGATTCAGCAGGAGGATGGTCGATGACAATCGGTTCAGGGTTCGTCGCGAGTCGGTCCCAGCGCGTCGTCCTCGCGCTCGTCCTCACCCTCGTCGCGCTTGGCGTCGCTGCCTCGCCATCGGCCCGCCCTGTCGTCGCGCAGACGCCGATCGACTGCTCGAGCGTCGCCGCGCCGGCCGCGTCGCCAGTGGCGGCGACGCCCGGGACCGGAGCGGCCACGACGCCGGCCGCGGTCGTCCCGTTCCCCGAGGGCGGGGGTGATCTGACCGTCTTCGCGGCGGCGTCCCTGACGAACGCCTTCGACGAGATCGGGGCCACCCTGGAGGCGGACAACGAGGGCCTCGACATCACCTTCAACTACGCGGGGTCGCAGGCGCTGGTCACGCAGCTGACCGAGGGGGCCGAGGCCGACGTCTTCGCGTCCGCCAACGCCACCCAGATGACCAACGCCCGGGAGGCCGGCCTGATCGCCGGTGAGCCGCAGCCGTTCGTCGGCAACCGGCTCGGGCTGGTCGTCCCCGCCGACAACCCAGCCGGTATCACAGGACTCGGAGACCTGGCCGGGGACGACGTCGCGCTCGTGCTGGCCCAGGCCGACGTCCCGGTCGGGCAGTACGCCCGTCAGGCGCTCTGCCTGGCCGGTCTCGACACTGCGACCTACGGCGACGGCTTCGTCGAGGCCGTGA
>CADCWK010000109.1 GCA_902806375.1 uncultured Thermomicrobiales bacterium | reverse complement strand
TCCCGGCCAGCAGGATGACGACGATCGCGACCGCGCTGAGAAGCCCATAGAGCAGCGCGTTGACGGTCACCACGTCGCCGAGTGGCCACCAGGCCGGCATCGTGGCGATGACCTGGTCGCCGAATGGAGCCGTCAGGACGTTGAACAGGACGCTGACGATGGAGACGAGGACGGCGAACCGGAGGATCAACGTCCAGCCGGCGTCGCGGGACAGCGCGGGCGCCCACGCCGAGCGGACCACCAGGACGACGATGAGCAGCGCGAGCAGCGGGAACGGGTTGCGCCCGACCAGCGCCGGTACGGTCACGGCACTCAGCCAGCCGAGCCATACCCGCGGATCCAGGTGCCGTGTCGCGTCGATCGGCACGGGGGTGACGGCTGGGGGCCGGACCGCTTCAGCCAATCGCCCCGCATCCGGGCGCTCGGCGGGCACCCCCAGTGCGGTGGCCGGGCGAGAAGACGATCTCCGTCCAGGTGAGGTCGGCAGAGGGGTCCGGCTCGCGACTCGCCCGGTCCCGGTCCGTCCTCCAGACGCCGGCGTCCGGACAGGGGGCGTCGCCGGCTGGCGCGGTCGCGTGGACAGGTCGACCGTCGTCACGTGCCGGAGACCCGACGTCGCCGCAGGAAGAGCAGACCGACTCCCGCCCCGGCGACGATGAGCAGGGCCGCGACGCCGCCAACCACTGGTGCCATTGAGACCACATCGCGCTCGCCGCTGTAGCCTGATCGGACGACGGCGTCCTGGGTCTGCGCCTGGCCGAAGGTCTCCAGCGCCGCCGGGTCCAGACCTGCCGCCGCCGCGACCTCCACGAGGTCGACGGCGGGCAGGACGGGCGTCCCCGCTGCCCACGCCCAGGCGAGGACGTCCCCGTCGGTGACCCGGGAGCCGCTGGCGCCGAGCGGCGCAGCCCGCCAGACGGCGGCCTCCGTCTGGTCGAGGTATTGCCAGTAGGGCGATGACCGGGTCGACTGGCAGACCACCCGGCGGCACTCCGAGACCTCGCATCCCTCCGTCTCGATCTGGCAGACCCCCTCGCCCAGCCCGCCGAACGGGATGGACAGGTACGCGATCCCGCTCCGTCGCAGCAACTCGATCCCGGAGATGGACTCCTCCGGGAACGCCACCACGGCGTATGTCAGCGAGCCGTCGCCGTGCTGGACGACCAGCCCGGCCTGGCTCACCGCCGTGGGCGTCGCTCCGCCGTCCTGCCGCGCAGCCGCCGAAGCGGGCGGAAGCAGCGCGATCAGGATCGTGATCGCCCAGACGAGGGGCTGTCGGTAATCAATCGGCACTGGGAGCTCCGTCGTGGGCGGGTTGGACGAGTGACCGGCGATCGACTACCGGGGGTCGCGATGGAGAGGCTAGACGTCCCCGGTGGCGACGGGTCTTGCCGGCCCCTCCCGGCAAGACCCGTCGCCACCGCAACCGCTGAGCGGACCGGCGACCCCAGAGACCCCGCGGACCCCGTGCCGCCTGGCGACGGGGTCCGCACCTGACCTCTGCGAATCGGGCTGCGGGCGATGGCGAGCGAGGGATCAGGCGGCGAGCGGGAGCGGGAGCCCGGCGATGGCGGGCACGGCCTGGACGGTGGCGAACAGGTTGTCCTCAGGCATCTCGTCCACGTAACGGAACTGGCCGCTCTCGTTCTGGAAACCGGCGAGGACCGTCGCGTCCTCCACGAGCGCCGGGTCGTCCACCGGGACGAGCGCAGCGAGACGGGCCTGCAGCACCACGGCCGTGGAGTTGGCGTCGGGGACGACCGGTGTGCCGTCGAGCGACGGCCCGAATCCGTAGCCGCCCGCCTCGGCGCGAGTGGTGTCCAGGTAGGCCAGTCCGGCCGCGATGGCGGGGTCCTCGACGTCGCCCGTCGCGATGATGGCCTGGATCGCCAGGGCCGTCGTGTTGCTGTCCCCGTCCCCGGGGGCGGCATCGGCCGAGAAGGCCCAGGAACCGTCCTCGAGTTGCTGGCTGACGAGGAGGTCGTTGAACTCGCCCGTCCGCTCACTCTCGACCGCGACGGCGGCCAGCGTCACCAGGGCGAGTGCGAAGGCACCGTCCCCGATCACCGCCGGACTCGTGTCGCCGCCCTCGATCGGCGCCCAGAGGTCCTGCCCGGCGAAGTCGGTCTCGTCGGCACCGGCGGCGGTCACGGCCAGGACGAGCTTGGCCCGCTGGCCAGCCCCGACCTCGGCGTAGGCAACACCCGCCACCTCGAGGTAATCGAGCGCGTCATCGATCCCGGTGCCGGTCTCGACGCCGGCCTCCTCGGCCGCGACCAGCGCCAGCACGGCGTCGACCGTGACCCCGGGATCACTCTCCCCGGAGAAACCGATGAACCCGCCATCGTCGGCCTGGACCGCGAGCAGGGCGGCGATCGCGGCGCTGATGTCGGCGTCGCCCAGCCCGAGGATGCCGGAACCGACCGCGACGGGGGTCCCCGCGACTGCCGTGGCGCCGGGGGTAGCGGCTGGCGTGGCGTCCTGCGCCACCACCGGGGCCGCGATCCCGGCCAGGAGGGCGAGCGCCAGCGCGATCGGGCCGATGCGCCGCAACCAGGCGGGAAGCGATGATCCGGGGACGTGCCGTGCTGTGGTCTCGGTCATGGTGATGCTCCTGCGACGCGTCGTCCTGCGCGATGTCCGGCCGACCAGCAGTGTCGCCGTCCCTGACCCCGGCATCGCTGCCAGCCGGAAAACGGAAACCGCCCGATCCCAGACGGGACGGGCGGACGGGCCGACCGGAGACCGTGCCTGCTGGCACCGGACTCCGGCGGACGCTCGTTCGCCCCCTTCTCGCGGAGGGCACCGGGCACGATCGAGTCGGGTAATCTGGCTCCGGAATGGCGACCGTCGGTCGCCGTTCCGTCACAGTTGCGGGACAGCGCCGGACTCACACCGGCTTCCCCCATCTGCGTCCGCTCCCGCTTCGGCCTGCCGGCCACGCGTCACGGACACCCCGATCGTCTTCAATTGTCGACCGTGTCGCGGCCCCGCCGGACATCGGCCAGGCCACGTTGAAGGATGCGCGGTGGCGGGATCGCTGTCAATCCTGGTTCCCCGCCCGGGGACTGGCGGATCGGTCGCCGGCGGCGTCGGACATCACCCGCTGGACAACACCCACTACACTGCCGCGGGCCCCCGGGGCTCACCGACCGGTGCGATCAGGAGCCTCGCCGATGCGTGATCACCGCGTCTCGCCCAGACGGTCCGCAATCGTCACGTTCGCGATGCTGCTCCTGCTCCTTGCCGGGTCGGGGCTGCCAGTGGTGAGCGGGGAGTCGGGTCGCCAGGCGAGCCCGGTCGCGTCGCCATCAGACCCGGCGACCCCATCGACGCGGCCGGCGGGAGGCGGCTCACCGGTCATCCCGCCCACCCGGGCCGGTACCCCGGACGCTGGCTCGCCGGTCCCGGCGACCCCGGCGGGCACCCCGGCAGCGACGCCCGTCGTCGACCTCGACTGTACCGGGCCCTGCCTGGTCCGCTTCGAACCCGGTCCTGAGCTGGACGCCTCCCTGGCCAGCAGTGGGCTGCGGGCGAGCTACCGGACGGCGACCGCCGTCTGGGTCGGTGGCACGCCCGCCGACCTCGGGCTGCTGGTGGCGGGCGGCGTCTCCCCCGTCTTCATCATGGACGAGACACCGTCGCTGATGCTCTATGCCGTCACCTCGCTCGTCGACGACGGCGACACCGGCGTGATCGACGCGTTTGGCCAGACCGTCGACCGGGAGGGGACCACCGCCATCGTCGCCACCCCGACCGTGCCCGCCTACATCATCGACCTCGTCGCCGCCGGGCTCACCGTCGAGAAGCTGGCGCCGTACGTGCCGGCTCGTACTCCATCGCTGACCACCGACAGCATCACGGCCCTGCCCGGCGTGACCGGCGTCACCGAGACGTTTCCCGACCTGTCGGCGGAGAACATCGACCGGACCATCCGCGAACTGTCCAGCACGGGCGTCGCCCCCGGCGAGATCGGGAGCCGCTTCTTCTCCCTGCCCGGCAACGCCATCGCCGCCGAGTACCTCTACCTGCGTTTCGCCGCCTACGGGTTGACCGTGACCTTCGAGGACTACATCGCCAGTAACGGCATCCTGTCCGTCAACGTCGTCGCCGAGATCCCCGGCACGGACGACAGCCGGATCTTCGCCGGCTTCGCCCATTTCGATACCATCACCGAGGACGTCCCCGACAACGACACCTCGGCGGGCTCGCTCGACAACGCCACCGGGCTGGCCGTGTTGCTGGAGAATGCGCGGGTCCTGTCCGGCTACCGGCTCCACCACCCGATCCGCTTCGTCGCCCTCAACGGGGAAGAGGTCGGGCTCCAGGGCGCAAACGCCTTCGGCGCCCGCCACGCCGACCTCGGCACGCCGTTCGTGGGCGGGATCAACATCGATAGCGTCGGGACGGCCTACGGCGCCCGCGTGCTCTACGTCAACGCCAGTGCCGCGTCCGCCTTCATCCAGGACACGCTGCTGGAGCAGTACGACGCCTTCGGGTTCCAGCTCAACGTGGCCCCACTGCAGAGCTCCCTGATCGTGGCGGACGAGGTGCCACTGACCAACTACGGGATTCCCACGATCCTCGTCGCGAGCATCCTGTACGGTGACCCCCTGATCAACTGCACCTGCGATACGATCGACGGTGTGGACATCGACTACGTCCGGGCGACCGCCCGCCTCGTCATGGTCACCTTCGCCACGCTGGTCGCGCCGCCTGCCTGACGCCCGGTCAGACGCGGTACCCGGCCGATCGTCCTCGCCCATCAGGGAGCCGCTTTGGATCTTCAGGAACTCGTCCTGCTCGGCGTGGTCTCGGCTGGCGCCGGGATCGTCGGGTCGATGCTCGGCCTCGGCGGCGGGATCTTCATGGTCCCGCTGTTCACCCTCTTCTTCGGGATCGACCAGAAGGCCGCGATCGGCGCCAGCGCCGTCGCCGTCGTCGCCAACTCGGTCGTCGGTTCGACCGTCCACCTCCGGAGCCGGTTCACCAACCTCCGGCTCGCCATGCTGCTCCAGGTCACGACGGCGGCCGGGGCGACGGTCGGCGCGATCGTCGGGGTCGCCGCCGACCAGCGGGTCATCAGCGCCGTCTTCGCCGCCGTGCTGGTCTACGCGATCGTCTCGATGCTGGCCCAGCGCCGGGCCCGCCCGACCGCCGCACCGGGACCGGTCGCGCCGCCGGTCCCGATGCCCGGTGAGGCCGGGTCGCCACCGGACTTACCGACCGTCCCGGTCGATCCGCTCACCGGGCACTACCGCGACCGGGGCCAGGACATCACCTACACGCCGGAGCGGGTCCCCGCCGGGGTCGGCATCAGCGGGCTGGCCGGCGTCCTTTCCGGGATGCTCGGGATCGGCGGCGGGCTGGTCCAGGTCCCGGCCATGTCGGTCCTGATGCGGGTCCCGGTCAAGGCCGCGGCGGGAACGAGCACGTTCATGGTCGGGTTCGCCTCCGTCGCGACGGCCACCGTCTACTATGCGAGCGGCGAGATCGACCCCCAGGTCGTGGTCGCCGCGCTGCTCGGCGTCTTCGTCGGCTCGCAGATCGGTCCCCGGATCACCCGCCGCGTCGCCACCGAGCGGCTGGTCCTGTTCTTCGTGACGATCATGGTCTTCCTCGCGATCTCGATGATCCTCCAGGCGGCGGCGGTCGATGTGCCGTGGGCCCGGGAAGGGACGGACGAATGACGAGCACCCAGGCACCGACCGACCCCGTGATGCTCGTCTACCGGATCGCCCGGGCGGCGCTGGTCGCCGGATTCGTCCTGGCCGTCAGCCTCGTCGCCATTGCGGTCGCGCTGGTCGTCATCACCGGCGACCCGATCGCGGGGTCGACGATGGACATCGGCGACCTGCCCGCCGCCGTCCGCGACGGCGACCCGAGCGCCGTCGCCGAGCTGGCGATCCTCGCCGTCGTCCTGACGCCCATCCTGACGACGCTCTGCGTGATCGCGGGCTTCCTGCGGATCGGCGATCGCCGCTACGCCGCGATCTCGGTCCTGGTGCTGGTCGTCCTGTCGGCCAGCATGGTCGTCGCCCTGCTCCGCTGATCGTCCCGGCCCACCTCCGAGGAGTCGCCCGTGTCCACCCGTCCTGACCAGGCCCCGATCGCGATCGTCGTCGCCATGCGGTCCGAGTTGCGCCACCTGTTCGCCGGGCTGGAACTCGACGCTCCTGCCCCGGGCAGCTCCGACCCCTCGCTGGCCATGCTGACCGAGGACGACCGCCGGGCCCTGACCGAACTGCCGGCGCCGACGAGGGCGCCGCTGGCCGGCACCTGGCCGCTCTGGTCGGGGACAATCGACGGGCAACCGGTCCTGGCTGTCCTGGCGGGGATCGGGCCGGCCAACGCCGCCGGTGCCCTCGGGTCGCTCCTCGCCACCATCCCGGTCCGCGCGGTCATCAGTTACGGCTGCGCCGGTGCGCACCGCCGCGACCTCGACCTGGGCGACGTCGTCATCGCCGACCGCTCGGTCAATCACGCCGCCTACGACCTGCTGCCGGACGGCATGGAGCGGTACCGGGGCAACGCCGCCGCGACCGGACCCGACCCGATGCCGCCGTCCGAGACACCGAGTGACCCGGCCCTGCTCGCCGCCGCCCACCGCGCCGCCGCCGGCTGGCAGCCCGAGCCGTGGCCGGGTACGGGCCGCGTACCCGCCGTCCTGACCGGCGCGATCGCCAGTGCCGACGTCTGGACCCAGGCGATCGCCCGGCTCGACATCCTCAACGGTCGCCACGGGACGCTCTGCGAGGAGATGGAGGCCGCCGCCCTCGGCGTCGTCTGCCAGCGACTGGCTATCCCGTTCCTCGCCATCAAGGACATCTCGAACAACGAGTACCGCACCGTCACGGACATCGCTGGCGGCATGGACGAGTTCCCGCTGGCCGAGGTCGGCCGCCGCGCGGCGGCCCTCGTCGTCCGGACGGTCGGCGAACTGGCCGCAGATCCAGCCACACGATCGGACCGGTCCAGCTGATGATGCGGTTCCGCGGGCTCTGGTAGGCGAAGTGGTGGCTGGCGAGACTGAGCCAGGATCACATCCGTCTCCTTGCGGCGACCCTGGTCAGCACCATCGCCGCGCTGATCACGAGGACCGGCTGGTTCTACGCTGGCGACCAGGATCTCCTCATCAACATGAACACCAGCTGGATCGTATTCAGTTCGACGTACCTTCTGCTGACGGGTGTGGTGATTGCCCTCGCTACCCCGGAATCGACCGCTCGCTGGGCCCGGCAGGAGCGACGAGCCGACCGGTCCGGGTACCTCCGCTGGCTCGTGGGCGACGCGCGCGGCTTCTGGTTCGTCGTCACGGTCGCCACGTTCGCGGTCGTCGCGGCGCTGCTCCTGATCAGGTCGGACAACGCGAGGGGCTCCGACATCACGGTCGGGGCGGTCAGGGTGGTCCTGAGCTGGCTGATGATGCAGACGGCGTTCACGCTGCACTACGCATTCGCCTATCACAATGGCGGCGGCATCCGGCTCAACGACGAGCCCGAGCCGGACCTGTTCGACTTCGCCTACATCGCCTTCACCATCGGCACGTCGTTCTCGAGTGGT
>CADCWK010000108.1 GCA_902806375.1 uncultured Thermomicrobiales bacterium | reverse complement strand
GAGGTCGTGATGGATGTGGAACTGGCCTACGAGAACGCCGAGTCCGGTCTGCTGATCGTCGGCCGTGGGCATTCCCACGACGAGGCCTATCGCGATGCCCTCGCGCAGATGGGCGTCGAGCCGGAATAGTCCCCCGGCTGAGGGTCCCTGTCTCCCGGCACGGTCGCCCGGCATCACGGCGCAGCTACCGGTGCAGCGCGTTCAGCCAGGTCCGGGCGGCATCGACCTCGGACCGGGTGATCTGGTGCCCACCGGCCTCCCAGTGCAGGGTGACGTCGGCACCGGCCGCCTCGTAGAGCGAGGCGAGCTGGTCGACCTGTCCGGCCGGGACCATCGGGTCGACCTGACCGGCACCGATGAAGACGGCGGTGCCGGTCAGATCGGGCAGTGATTCGGGCTCGAACGGCAGCATCGGACTCAGCAGCGCTGCTCCCCGCAGGACACCGGGATTCCGGAACAGCAGCGACGCGGCGATGTTGGCCCCGTTGGAGAAGCCGACCGCGACGACGCGACCGGTGTCGAACCCGTGCTGCGTTGCCGCCGCGCCGATGAAGGTGGCCAGTTCGGCCGTGCGGACGGCGAGATCCTCCTGATCGAGGACGCCCTCGGCCAGCCGTCGGAAGAAGCGCGGCGCGCCGTTCTCCGAGACCTTGCCGCGCGGGCTCAGCAGCCCGGCACCGGGAGACAGCGACTGCCCCAGTGGGATCAGATCGTTCTCGTCGCCGCCGGTCCCATGAAGCAGGAGCAGGGTCGGTGCGCCGGACGCCGGGTCCGTCGGTGGGTCGTAGCGATACGTGAAACCGTCGATGGTAGCCACGGTGGTCTCCTGTTCGGTGGAGGACGAACTGGTCAACGGGATGGTCAGCTGGCTGGCGCGTGGACGGGGTGGTCCATCGTGGTCGACGCTGGCGGTAGATCCCGGACGGCGCATCAGGTGTCATTCTGGCATGATGACGGTCACGGCCCGCCATCATCGATCGTCGACCAGAACCCGGAGTCCCAGCCATGGCCCAGATTCCCGCCGCGTTCCACGATCTGCTCAAGACGCCGGGCATGGCGACCCTGACGACCAATGGCCCCGACGGCTACCCGCAATCGACCGCCCTCTGGTACCACTTCGACGGCGAGGTCATCCGTCTCGTCATGCAGGCGACGACCCAAAAGGCGAAGAACCTCCAGCGGGACCCGCGCTGCAGCTTCATCCTGATCGACCCGGCTGACTCCCACCACGTCATCGAGGTCCGGGCCGACGCGGAGCTGACCATCGAGCAGGGCGAGGACTACCCGCTGGCCAACATGATCGTCGGCCACTACGGGTCGAGCATGGCCAACATGAGCAACCCCGGGGCGCCGCGGGTGATCGCGACCCTCCGGCCAGTCCGGGTCAACACGGTCGGCTGATTCCCGGCTGACCCGAGGAGCACCCGACCCCGGGCGAATCGGGCTTGGAGACAAGGGGACGCGAAGCATCCCGGGTGCCTGTAAACCTGTTTGACGCCCGTAGGCCCCGCGAGTAGGGACAGTCTATCGATCGGGCGCCACCGCGCGGACGTTGGCCCTTTATCCCAGGTACGTCGTAGCGAGCGTGTCGCTCCCTTGTCCGACCTCTCAGAGACGAGAACAGGAGTCGCCGTGACGGACCTGCGCATCGGCGTCATCGGCTACGGGCTGCGCGGCGGGCTCGCGGCGCATGCCCATCAACCGGGGCACGGCGCTGCGGTCGTCGCCCTGTGCGACCCGTCACCGGCGGCGGCGGGGCGGTTCCGGGCGACGTTCGGTCCGGATGTCACGATCGACACTGACCTGGAGTTGTTCCTCGAGCGTGACCTGGACGCCGTGTTCGTCCTCTCGCCCGACTACCTGCACCATGCGCACGCCCGCGCCCTGCTCGGACGGGACATCGCGGTCTACCTCGAGAAGCCGATGGCGATCACGACCGCCGACTGCGACGACCTGCTGGCACTCGCGCGGCAGCGGTCGGGCCGGCTCTACGTCGGCCACAACATGCGGCACATGCCGTTCGTCCGGGAGATGAAGCGGCTGATCGACGCCGGGGCGATCGGCACGCCGAAGACCGCCTGGTGCCGGCACTTCGTCTCGACCGGGGGCGACTACTACTTCAGCGACTGGCACGCCGAGCGCCGCTACACCACCTCGCTGCTGCTCCAGAAGGGCGCGCACGACATCGACGTGCTCCACTGGCTGATGGGCTCGTACACGCGGAGCACGACGGCGGTCGGCGAGCTGATGGTCTACGGCGATGCCACCGACCGGGCCAGTGCCGCCGACCCGCCGACCCCCTGGCACGAACGCGAGACACTCCTCGACCGCTGGCCACCGGCCTCGCAGACCGGGCTCCACCCGGTGATCGACGTCGAGGACGTCTCGATGATGCTGATGACCCTCCAGAACGGGACGTTCGCCTCGTACCAGCAGTGTCACTTCACGCCCGACTACTGGAGGAGTTACACCGTCATCGGCGACGCCGGCCGGATCGAGAACGTCGGCAACGGCGGCGACGGGACGGCCGTGCACCTGTTCGACTGCCGGACTGACCGCTGGGCGCCGGACGGGGCGACGGTCTACCCCATCGAGCCCACCGCCGGGGGGCACGGTGGCGCCGATCCGGCGATCGTCGCCGAGTTCCTCCGCTATGTCCGGGATGGCGGGCCGACGGAGACGTCGCCCGTCGCGGCTCGCTACGCCGTCGCGGCCGGCTATGCCGCGACCGAGTCACTCCGGTCCGGCGGTGGCATGGTCGCTGTCCCACCGCTGCCCGGCGGGCCGGCGGGATGGTTCGACGGACCGGCAGCGCGACCGGAGGCGACCCTGTGAGCGACCACAAGGAACAGACTGTCGACGTGGTGTCCCGAACGGTCGAGGTCGACGGCCAGACGATCCACTACCTGGAGGCGGGGACCGGGGCACCGGTCGTCTTCCTGCACGGCAACCCGACATCGTCCTACCTCTGGCGGGATGTGCTGCCCGTCGTCGCCGCCTCCGGCCGCTGCCTGGCGATGGACCTGATCGGGATGGGGCGCTCGGGGAAGCCGGACATCCCCTACCGGCTGTGGGACCACGCCGCCTACCTCGATGGGTTCATCGACGCGCTCGGGCTGCACGACATCACGTTCGTCACCCACGACTGGGGCATGGCGCTCGGGCTCCACTACCTCAGCCATCACGCCGACCGCGTCCGGGCGTTCGCGTTCATGGAGGGTCACCTCCACCCGATCGAGCGCTGGGAGGACATGGACGCCGGGAGCCGCGAGATGTTCGACCGGCTCCGGGACGACGAGGCGGGGCGCCGGATGATCGTCGACGAGAACGTCTTCATCGAGGTCGTCCTGCCGTCCGGCGTCGTCGAGCAGCTGGGCCGTGATGACATGGACGCCTACCGGGCGCCGTTCCGGGTGCCGGCCAGCCGCGAGGTGATCCGGCGGTGGGTGCGCGAGATCCCGATCGCCGGACAGCCGGCGGACATCGACGCCCTCGTCCGGGCCAACCAGCGCCTGCTGTCCGCGTCGCCCATCCCCAAGCTGCTGTTCCATGCCAGCCCCGGGGCGCTGATCGGCGGGGCCGAGGTCGCCTGGTGCCGCGCCAACCTGACCGACCTGACCGTCGTTGACCTCGGCCACGGCCTCCACTTCCTGCCCGAGGACCACGGCCCGGCCATCGGGCGGGCCGTGGCCGACTGGATGGGTCGGGAGCCGGGCGGCCCTACCCCTTGAGCCCGGAGAAGGTGATGCCGGCGATGATCTGGCGCTGGAAGATCAGGAAGGCGATCAGCGGGGGCAGGCTGGCGATCGCGAGCGCCGCGATGATCAGGTTCAGCGACTCCGACTCGCTCAACCGGTAGAGCGCGACCGATATCGGTTGCAGGTCCGGGTCGGTCAGGACCAGCAGCGGCCAGAAGAAGTCCTTCCAGGAGTTGATGAAGGCGAAGATGGAGACGACCGCGATCACCGGCCGGGACAGCGGCAGGATGATCTGGATGAAGACCTGCCAGGCGTTGGCGCCGTCGAGGATCGCGGCGTCGGTCAGGTCCTGGGGGATCTGGTCGAAGAAACTCTTGAGCAGGAAGATGTTGAAGGCGCTGACCGCCGCCGGCAGCCAGACCGCCCACCACGTATCGGCCAGGCTGATGCCGAACACCGGCACCTCCAGCACCGTCAGGTAGCGCGGGATGAGGTAGGCATCGGCGGGGACCATCAGTGTCCCGATGAACATGATCAGGATCACCCGGCCGAAGAGGGGCTGCAGGCGGGACAGCGAGTAGGCCGCCGTCGCCGCGACGACGATCTGGATCAGCCACGAGCCGACCGCGAGGGCGACGGTGTTCCGGAAGTAGAGGCTGTAGCGCAGGCTGTCCCAGGAGTCCTGGAAGTTGTTCCAGCGCCACTGCTCGGGCAGGAAGGTCGGCGGCGACCGGAAGATCTCGGTCGACGTCTTGAGGCCACCGAGGACCATCCAGAGCAGGGGAACGACGGTCGCCAGCGTCGCGAACAGCAGCACCGCGAGCAGGATGGCGTAGCTCACGCGCCCGCCGGGCTGGTGGCGGGACAGGGGGGAGGTCAGGGTCCGCTCGGGGCTCTGGCCGTCCCCGCCGCCACGCGGGAGCCGGAAGCGGCGGGTCGATGGTGCGGCGAGGTTCATCGGGACTTCTCCTGTGGCCTGGGCCGGCGGACCTACTGGGCGAAGCGCCGGGTGAGCCAGAGGTAGATCAGCGACAGGACGACGAGTGCCGCGAACAGGATCAGGCCGATCGCGCTGGCCGCGCCGTAGTTGCCGTACTGGAAGGCGTACCGGTAGAGCAGCAGCATCACCGTCAGCGTGGCGTTGGCGGGCCCGCCATCGGTGAGGACGAACGGCTCGGTGAAGACCTGCATCGTGCCGATGATCTGCAGGATCAGGGTGATCAGCATCACGAAGCGCATCTGCGGCAGGGTGATGTCCAGCAGCCGTCGCCAGAGCGAGGCCCCGTCGACCTCGGCCGCGTCGTAGAGCGACGAGGGGATGCCCTGCAGCGCCGCGAGGTAGATCAGCATCGTCGCTCCCGCGTTGCTCCAGGTCGCGAGGATCACCAGCGACAGCATCGCGGTGTCCGGCGACTGCAGCCACGGTTGCGGGCCGATCCCGACCCAGCCGAGGGCCGTGTTGGCGAGCCCGGACCCGGGGTCGTAGATCCACTGCCAGAGGAAGACCGAGACGATCGGTGGCAGGACCACCGGTAGGTAGAACGCCAGCCGGAAGTAGCTCTGGAGATGGCGGGCCTCGTTGATCGCGACCGCCAGGATGAAGGGGACGAGGTAGCCGAACAGCAAGCCGTACAGGGCGAACTGCCCGGTGTTGCGCCAGGCCTGGTAGAACAGTGGGTCATTGAAGATCAGCCGGAAGTTGCTCAGCCCGATCCACTCCGCCGGCCGGACGAGGTCGACGCGCTGGAAGCTCAGGATCAGTCCCTGGACGATGGGGTACCAGGAGAACAGCGCGAAGAGCAGCAGGGCCGGCAGCAGGAACGCCAGCGCGGTCAGGTGGCGCCCGGCCAGCGCCCGCGCGGAACCGCTGCGGGATTGCCGTGTCAACTCCGTGATCGGACCCGTCGCCACACCCTCGCTCACACGCCGCACCTTCCGTATGGGATCGCCGGCTCGGCATGGCTGCCGGGCCGCGGGAGAGGCAGGGGGACACCCGCCCGCGACCGTGCGACCAGGGCGACGCCGCCCAGCGGCGCCCGAAGGCAACCGCCGGACGACGCCCCTGGTCGGGCCAGCTGGCTGGACTAGCCGTTGATCGGGTCGAGGACCTGGGTCTGGAACTGCTGGGCCGCCTGGTCGAGGAGTGCCCGCGGGTCGGCGCTCTCGTCGGTCAGGATGGCCTGGACCGCCGCGTCGATGGCGGCGTACAGCTGCTGCGTCTCGATGGGCGGTTCGGCCCGGAGCGCCAGCCCCGCCGCGCCGTCGACGAAGGGCCGGTAGTTCTCGATCGGCGCGTTGGCGTACCGGGCGAAGATCTCCTGGCGCTGGGCCTGGAAGTCGCCGGTGAAGATGGGGAGTTGCGGCCAGCCGATCAGCGCGCCGCGCTCCTGGTCCGCCTGGAGACTTGCCTCCAGGTTCTGCAGGTCGAACTCCCGGAACAGGCTGAAGTCGACCGCTGGGGCCAGTACCTCGGGCGGCGAGTTCGGGTTGAACATCCAGACCGACCCGCCCGTGAGCGTCGCGTTGCCGCCGTTCTGGGGCAGGATCCCCAGCCCGAACTGGGTGATGTCGGCGTCCGCGAACGTCTCACGGACATACGGCAGGGCATCGGCGGCCTGGATCGACATCGAGACCTGCCCCGTCGCCATCAGTTGCCGGGTGTCGTTCTGGTCGAGCAGCTGCCGCTCCGGCATCGTGCCGTCGGTGTAGCGCAGGTCCTTGAGGTACTGCAACACCTGGACACCGGTGTCGTTGTTGAAGATGGCCGTGTAGCGACCGCCCTCCTCGGAGATGAGCTCGCCGCCGGCCGAGTACATCCAGGCCGTGAAGTGCCAGCCACCCTGGTTGTTGGAGCTGGTCTCGACGAAGCCGAACCGGCCGTTGGTCGTCAGCGTCTGCGCCGCCGTGCGCAGTTCGTCCCACGTCGTGGGTGGCTGGTCGGGGTTGAGACCGACTTCCTCGAAGTGGGCCCGGTTGTACATCAGCCCGAGCAGGTAGCCGCCGCCCGTGAACCCGTACAGTTGCCCGGCCGCGTCGCGCACGATCGCGAGCGCTTCCGGCGTGAAACTGGAGAAGTACGGCCACTGCTCCAGGTAGCTGGTGACGTTGGCGGCCTGTCCGCGGCTGATGATGCCCTGCGGCTCGGTGTAGGCGGCGATGAACGCGTCCGAGAGCGTCCCGGCCGCGAGCCGGGCCGGGAAGGTCTGTGGGTCCCAGGTATCCTGGGACGCCTCGACAGTGACGTTCGGGTGGGCCTCCTCGTAGCGGGCGATGGTCTGCTCGAAGACGGCTCCGGCCTCCGGCTGGTTCTCCGGGGGCGCGTTGTTGACGGTGATCGTGACCGGCGCGTCCTGCGCCCGGGCCGGGCCAGGCCGGAGCGACGGGGCGATGGCGGCGGCCATGCCCAGACCGGCGCCATAGCCGAGGACCTTGCGGCGGGACAACGGGGTACGGGAGGCGGACAGGCGGTTACCGAACGGGTACGAGCGATCGTCGCGCATCGACGGGTCTCCTCCGTGGTATGGCTCCCGTTCGACGCCGAACGGGCCGACAACCGGCGTGGGTGTCACATCGCCAGGACCGATTATAAGCAAACGATTACAACGAGGGGGCACCGCCAGCTCCGATCCACGCAACGGGTGTCTCAGCGGGGCCGGTCGATGGCGGGATCGAATCGACCATGACCCGCTCGACAAGCGCCGCGGTCGGGCGCTCATATCCCACCCATGCCGAGCCAGGATGGGTTGAGTAGCGACGAGAGCACCCGGAAGGGGTCGCGGGCGAACTCGCCTGGCCCGTCGCCGGTATCGGGCACCGTCGTCGCCACCCGCTGCCAGGTCAACGCCCGGCCGATCCTCCCCATCCG
>CADCWK010000107.1 GCA_902806375.1 uncultured Thermomicrobiales bacterium | reverse complement strand
GAGGCGATCGTTGTCGACATCATGACCCAGGCCAAGTTGTTCAGCGACGAGTGGGCGGCATAGCCGTCTAGTCTGTTAGCTGGATGACGTCGGCATGGATCCCGCGTCAGGCTGCTACAGTACGGGCCGCTGGCCTCCGTCGGGACGCAGGTCGCGGGACACCCGTCGCCAGCCGCCGACGATGGCTGCTGGCACTCGCTCAATGGCGCTGAGCCGCCGCGAAAGGATCGACACGATGCGTATTGGCGGAGGGCTCCTTCTGGCCATCGTCATCATCCTCATCCTGATCTTCGTCCTGTAGGCACCGCCGCCGACGCTGGCCCGGTGCCCGCACCCTGGTCCATGTGAACGAACACGCCCCTCGCCGCATAACCGGCGAGGGGCGTGTTCATTGTTCGGGCGTGATCACTGGAGCGCTTCAGCGCGACCCGTAAGAGCCCCTCTCCATGATGCGTCCGCAGACGCGGGCAGGGGAGGGGTCCCTACTCCGACGCCACCCCGAACCGGTAGACCGTCGTCGAGACGTACTCGTCGCCCGGCTCCAGGACCGTGCTGGGGAAGTCCGGCTGGTTGGGCGAGTCGGGGAAGTGCTGCGTCTCCAGCGCGAAGGCGTCGCCCTGCCGGTAGGCCCGGCCGCTCGGCCCGCCGTAGGCGCCGTTGAGGAAGTTGCCGCTGTAGAACTGCATGCCCGGCTCCGTCGTCAGGCAGGTCATCGTCCGCCCGCTGGCCGGGTCCGTCACCGTCGCCGCCTCGAACAGCGTCGTGGTGTCGCCCTCCTCGCGGTCCAGCACCCAGTTGTGGTCGTAGCCGAGCCCGATCACGATCTGCTCGCTGGAGGTGTCGCGGATGTCCTGGCCCAGCGGCTTGGCGGTCGTGAAGTCGAACGGCGTCCCCGCCACCTCGGCCAGATCACCGGTCGGGATCAGCGTCTCGTCGACCGGGGTGTAGCGCGAGGCGTTGAACTGCACGACGTGGTCGAGGACGCTGCCCGACCCCTCGCCGGCCAGGTTGAAGTAGCAGTGGTTGGTCAGGTTGACGATCGTCGTCCGGTCGGTCGTCGCCGAGTAGTCGATCCGGAGCTCGTCGGCGTCGGTCAGCGTGTACGTGACGGAGTAGGTCAGGTTGCCGGGGTAGTTCTCCTCGCCGTCCGGGCTGACCCGGCTCAGGCGCAGCGCCGGCCCGTCGTCGCCGGAGACGTCCTCGGCCGCGTGGACGTACTTGTCGAAGCCGCGGTCGCCACCGTGGAGCGTGTTGGGCTCGTTGTTGATCGCGATCTGGTACGTCTCGCCCTCGAGCTCGAACTGGCCCAGCGCGATCCGGTTGCCGTAGCGGCCGATGATGCAGCCGAAGTACGGGCTCATCGTCGCGTACTCCTCGATGGTGTCGAAGCCCAGCGAGACGTTGGCCATCGTCCCCTCGCGGTCCGGCACCATGATCGACTGCAGCGTGGCGCCGTAGGTCAGGACTTTGACCTCCATGCCGTTGGCGTTGGTCAGCGTGTAGATCTCGACGTCCTGGCCGTTGAGCGTACCGAACGGTTCCGAGGACATCCCGGCGGCACCGGGCGTGGCGGCGGGGGTGGCTTGCGCGGATACCATGCGGGTCCCTTCGCGGTGGCGGGTGGCGAGCGCGGCGGCTCCGGCGGCGGAGCCCGCGACGACGGTACGACGCGTCAGCTTACGGGAATCGGCGCGTTTCATCCCTGGTGACCTCCCCGGCGCGGGCATCGTCGGTCCGCGCCGATCATCCTTCTCCGGGCAGGGACACCATCGCCACCGGCCCATGGGACATTCGTTATGCACAGTAAATGCCCCGGCTGTCGCCCGCGCGACGGATTGCCGAGGTTCGGGGAGGTCCGATCGGGGGAGGAAACGTGCCGGGACGGCGGGGTGACCGTCGCCGTTCACCGGAGACGGTCACCCCGCCATGGGGCTCCGGGATCAGGCGGGCGCGCTCGTCGAGACCATCCACTGGATGCCGAACCGGTCGACCAGCGAGCCGAAGTAGTCGCCCCAGAACTGGTCCGCCATCGGCATCTGGGCGTCGCCGCCCTCGCCCAGCGCCGCGTAGAGGGCGTCGGCCTCGGCACGGGTGTCGGTCACGAGGACGATGGAGAAGTTGTTGCCCTGGATGAGGTTGAACCCCATCGCGGCCTCGGCGTCCGTCCCCATCAGGATGTGGCCGGCGTGGATCGGCAGGGTGACGTTGACGACCAGCCGCTTCTGCGCGTCGGTCAGCGGCGGCATGCCCTCGGGCTGCGGCGCGTCGCCCATCCGCATGATGCCGCCCGTGAATTCGGTCCCGAAGACGGACCGGTAGAACGTGAACGCCTCTTCGGTGTTGCCGTCGAAGTTGAGGTACGTGCTCGTGTGCGCCATCGTCGGCTCCTTCACAGTGCGCGGTTCGGGTGTCGGGTCACGGTCCGGGGCGCCGGAAGCCCGGCGTCCCGGACGTCACTGGTGTGGTCGACACGCTCGCGGGGTGGCAGACGGGGAGCCATGAACGTGGACCAATGACCAGTCTAGGGGAGCGAGATCATGGCCGCTTCTCCGATGTTGCCGGATGTCCGTTCACACCGGACCGGACCAGTCATTTGGCGGACCCATAGTACGGGTGGCTAAATTCTGACGTACCATAGTAAGGACGAGACCGAGACACGACTGTCCCCACGTCCGACCTCCGATCCCGGCGCCGGGATCAGGGATCGGCTCGCCACCGGTGGCGACCAGTGGGGACCGCTCGGTCAATAAAGGAGACCGTGCGATGTGGCACCACGACCGGCTGCGCAAGGCCAACAGTGACCGGCAGTTCGCGGAGTACCTCGACGACTTCGCTCGCCAGCGGATGGACCGCCGGACGATCTTCCGCCGCGGCGGCATGATCGGCCTCAGCCTGGCCGCGATCGGTGGGCTGGAGCGGACCTTCCAGCCCCGCGCCTCGGCCCAGGGCAAGACCCAGATCCGCCTGAGCAACTGGGCCGGCGTCGACGAGGCCAACGAGCTCGCCGTCGTCCTCCAGCCGATCAACGCCGCCGCGACGGACTTCGAGATCGTCTCGGAGCCCAAGCCGGCCGACTACTACGTCCAGCTCCAGACCACGATCGCCGGTGGCGCGGCGCCAGACCTGTTCTGGCTGTCGCAGGAGTACATCCCGAACTACTCCAGCAACGGCGCTCTCCTGGACATCACGGACATGCTCGCCGCCGACACCTCCGGCAACGGCGCCGCCAGCGTGGCCGACTACCTGCCGCAGACCTTCCGGATGGTCCAGTACCAGGACCGCACCTGGGGCTTGCCGTGGCTGGCCTCGCCGGTGGTGCTCTACTACAACCCCGCCCTGTTCGAGGCCGCCGGACTGCCCGAGCCGGACGACACCATGACGTGGGAGACGTTCCGGCAGGCCGCCGAGATGTTGACCATTCCCGAGCAGCAGCAGTTCGGCGTCGCCTTCGAGTCCTGGCCGCCGGTGCAGATCTTCATCTGGCAGGCGGGCGGCGAAGTCATCACGCCCGAACTCGACGCCTGCCCGATCGACTCGCCCGAGGCGATCATGGGCGCCCAGTTCAAGGCCGACATGACCTACAACGAGCAGTTTGGTCCGACGCAGTCCCAGCTCGGTGAGCAGGGTGCCGGCGACCGGATGAAGGCCGGCAAGATCGGCATGTTCTACGGCGGCTCGACCGACGACTTCGACTACGCCCAGACGAAGGACCCGGCCGCCGCCCTGATCAAGGTCGCCCGGCTGCCCATGGGTCCGGCCGGTCGCCAGACCCTGGCGTACACCGCCGCGACCGTCGTCAATGCCGCCGCCGAGAACACCGACCTCGCCTACCGGGCGCTCGTCGCATTGACCGACGGTATCCACCACTGGAAGATCGTCGCCCCGCGCCAGTCGCTGGCCAACGTCGAGACGATCACCGCCTCGGTGCCGGGCAAGGCCGGCTCGGCCGCGACCATCGCCGCCGCGACCGCCGACATGCGCCCCTTCAACGTCATTCCCCAGCAGACCGACTGGGACGTCGCCTTTACCGACTTCTTCACCGATCCGCTCTACCTCAAGGAGGGCACCGCGGCCGAGCTCGCCCCGGACGCCCGGGCCGAACTGGAGAGCTGGCTGCCGTAGGGGGGCGGTGGTCGGTTCGGAATAGCAGGACATTGTTCTCCCCGACCACGCAGTGATCGGGAACCGACCTCTCCCCCCGGCCCCCTCTCCGGCTCCCGGCTCGCTCACACCGCTCACAGCGGTGTTCGGCTCGCCGGTCCCAGAGAGGGGGAGTCCGTTTTCGAGGGAGACGAACACCTTGCACCATTCTGGATGGTTGCCGTTGACGTGTTGTCGATGACACGATCTCCCCCTCTCCGGGACGGTTGCCGCGCAGACGCCCGCAGGCGTCGGAGCGCAGCCGGAGCCGGAGAGGGGGCCGGGGGGAGAGGTCGTCTTCGCCACCGGCACAACGGATGACAACCAGGGTATTCGCCCTGTTTCCCTGAGATACGCCGATCAGGTCGTCGTAACCCAGCCATGTTTCGCCAATGGAGGACCGCCAATGCTCAGCTGGTACACGCTGGCGCTCGTCGACTACGTCGTCGTCGGGGTGTTCGTCCTCGCCGCCATGGTCGGCCTGCACTGGCTGCTCCGCCGGCTCGGTGTCAAGCGGGAGGCCGCCACCGGTTACGCCCTGATCCTGCCGTGGGTCCTTGGGCTGGTCATCTGGAACCTCGGGCCGTTCCTCGCCTCGCTCTACTTCAGCTTCACCGACTACAACATCCTCCAGCCGCCGGAGTTCATCGGCTTTGACAACTACGTGCGGATGTTCACCGACGACAACCAGTTCTGGAACGTCCTCCGCTTTACCCTGCTCTACTCGGTCATCAACGTCCCGCTCGGTTTGCTCGGCGCCCTCCTGACGGCGACGCTGCTCAACCAGGACGTCCGCGGGCTCGGTGCCTGGCGGACGCTCTACTACCTGCCGGCCGTCCTGCCGGCCGCGGCGACGGCGTTGCTCTGGCGCTGGATGTTTACCGAGAACGGCCTGATCAACTCGATCTTCGGGCCCGTCCTGAGCCTGTTCGGCGTCGGCCGCCCGGCCTGGTTCACCGACCTCGACCTCGTCCTGCCGAGCTACATCATCATGGGCCTCTGGGGCGTCTTCGGCGCGAACACCATCATCCTGCTGGCCGGGCTCAAGGGCATCCCCCGCGACCTCTACGACGCCGCGACCGTCGACGGCGCGGGGCGGTTCCGGAAATATCTTGACGTCACGATCCCGATGCTGAGCCCGACCGTCTTCTACGTCCTGATCCTTGGCGTGATCGGCTCGCTCCAGAGCTTCACGGTCGCCTTCTTCATCGAGACCCCCCGCCGGGCCGGGACGTTCATGAACGTCTACATCTACCAGGAGGCGTTCGACCGCAACCGGATGGGGTACGCCTCGGCCCTGGGCTGGGTGATGCTGCTGATCATCCTGCTGTTCACGCTGCTCGTCTTCCGCTCGTCGGCCGCCTGGGTCCACTACGAGGGGGAGAAGACCAATGGGTAGGCAGCTGCACGATCGGGAGGCGCGGCCATGACGACGCTCGACCAGCCCCAGCCCCTGGTGACCGGCACCGCCAGCCGCGACCGGACTGACGACCGTCGCCGGACCGCCGGCGACACCGTCATCCGGGTCATGATCTACGCCCTGCTGTCGCTCGGCGGCGCCGTCGTCCTGATCCCGTTCTTCTGGATGCTCTCGACCTCCTTCAAGGCGACCAGCGACCTGTTCAATTACCCGCCGCAGTGGATCCCGCAGCCCGCCCTGCCCGGTAACTACGTCGAGGCCTGGACGGCGCTGCCGTTCAACCGCTTCCTGATCAACACCGTCTTCATGACGGTCCTCGCCATGTTCGCCGAGATCTTCACGGCGGCGCTGGTCGCCTACGGGTTCGCCCGCTTCCGCTTCCCGTGGCGCAACGGCCTGTTCATCGTCCTGCTCTCGACGATGATGTTGCCGGGCATCCTGACCCTGATCCCCAAGTTCCTGATCTGGCGGGAGCTGGACCGGATCAACACCTTCTCGCCGATGACCGTCGGGGCCTGGTTCGCCTGGGGGCCGAGCTTCATCTTCCTGCTCCGCCAGTTCTTCCTGACGATCCCCCGGGAGATCGAGGAGGCGGCCATCATCGACGGGGCCAGCGTCTTCCAGGTCTTCCGCGAGATCATGCTGCCGCTCGTCAAGCCGGCCCTGCTCGCGATCGCCGTGCTGAGCTTCCAGGCCAACTGGAACAACTTCGAGGGCCCGCTGATCTACCTCAGCACCCTCGAGAAGTACCCGATGGTGCTCGGTCTGCAGTTCTATGGCGCGACGCTGTCCAACGCCGCCCCGCAGTGGAACTACATGATGGCGATGGCGACCGTCATGGCCGCCCCGATCCTGCTGCTGTTCTTCCTCGCCCAGCGCTACTTCATCGAGGGGCTGACGGTCGGCGGCGTCAAGGGATAGCGTCTACCTCGACACATTGAGAGAGGACATCGCTTCACCAATGGCCACGTCATCCCTCGGCCCGGTCCGGCTCCAGCGCGCCACCCACAACCCCGTCCTCTCGCCGATCGAGGGTAGCGACTGGGAGGGCCGGACCGTCTTCAACACCGGCGTCGCCGACGTCGATGGCGCCACCGTCCTGATCTACCGCGCTCAGGGCACAGGGAGCGACGTCTCCCGGCTGGGCTTCGCCGTCAGCACCGACGGCGTCCACTTCGCCCGGCTGGACCGGCCCGTCTTCGTGCCGGATGCGCCCAACGAGGTCAAGGGGGTCGAGGACCCGCGCCTGACGTACCTCGACGGTCGCTGGTACATGGTCTACACGGCCTGGTCGGAGGGCAACATCGAAGTCGCGATGGCCTCGACGACCAACTTCTTCACCTGGGAGCGGCACGGCACCGTCATTCCCGGCCCGGACAACAAGGACGCCGCCCTGTTCCCCGATAAGGTCGGCGGGCGCTACGCCATGTTCCACCGGATCCCGCCTTCCATGTGGCTGGCCTTCTCCGATGATCTCACGGGTGGGCAGTGGGGCGATTACGCCGAGATCATGCGCCCGCGGCCCGGCAACTGGGATGGCTGGAAGCTCGGCGCCGGCGGGCCGCCGATCCGGACCGACCACGGCTGGCTGGTGATCTACCACGGTGTCGCGCAGCCGAAGCGCTACTGCCTCGGCGTCGCCATGCTGGACCTCGACGACCCCCGCAAGGTCATCAACTGGCCCGCCGCCGCGGTCCTGGAACCGGAGGAGCCGTGGGAGCTGCGGGGCGACGTCGACAACGTCGTCTTTACCTGCGGTACGTCTGAGCGCAACGGCAAGTATTACGTCTACTACGGTGGCGCTGACACCGCGATCGGCGTCGCGACTATCGACCGCGAAGAGTTGATCGATTTCGCCCTCCACAGCGACTCCTGGCGCGGCTGACGTCCTCCGGTTTTGGCAATGCGCGACTGGATTGACCCCGTTTCCAGACCCGGGTCGCGGTCGGGTAGCGGGGCGTTCTCGTGTCCGGTCGATCGCCGCTGGTCCGCCCATTGACAGTCGGGCGACCGTCCGCTATTGTA
>CADCWK010000106.1 GCA_902806375.1 uncultured Thermomicrobiales bacterium | reverse complement strand
TCGGGCTAAACCTGCGCTTCCCGGACCTCGAGCGGGAGGTCTACGGCGACGCGATGGGTTCGACCGACGTCGACCCGGACAAGGTCATCATCGGCGAGCCGGCCGACATCGCCGCGATCCTGCAGGAGTACGACGACCTCGGCGTGACACACATCCAGATGATGTACACGCCGCCCACCCCGGCCGGGCTGGAGCGGCTGGCCGAGGCGCTGATGATCTACCGGGGCGGGTAGCCCGTCCCTCGTGGCCAGTGGGATGTCCGACGACGGCGCGGTGGCGCGGTGGCTATGGTCGCCAGTGACGAGAGGCCCGGACCATCGATGGTCCGGGCCTCTCGTCGTTCGCTCGCCGGGTCTCGGACCGGTCGGCTACTTGGTCCGGCGGGGGTCGAGGGCATCGCGGAGACCGTCGCCGACGTAGTTGATCGAGAGCACCGTCAGGAAGACGAAGAACCCGGGGATGAGCGACTCATGCGGGGAGGTCTGCAGGTACTGACGGGCTTCGTAGAGCATCGAACCCCAGGTGGGGATGCCTGGCGGGAAGCCGAGGCCGAGGAAGGACAGCGACGACTCGGTGATGATCGCCGTGCCGACGCCGAGGGTGGCGGCGACGATGATCGGGCTGAGCACGTTCGGCATGATGTGCTTGAGCATCAGGGAGCCACGTGTCGCGCCGATGCTGTGGGCAGCTTCGACGAAGTCACGCTCCTTGGTCGCCAGGAACGAGGCCCGGACTAGCCGGGCGGTCGGCATCCAGTTGAAGGCGCTGATGACGACGATGATGAGCAGGAAGACGCCGACGTTGACGCTGCCGAACCGGTCGTTGGACCACTGCTGGAGGGATGGGCTGAACAGGTAGGTGATCAGGAGCAGCAACGGCAGCTGCGGCAGGCTCAGGAAGAGGTCGGTGATCCGCATCAGGATCGTGTCGGTCAGACCGCCGAAGAAGCCGGCGATCGCCCCGACGGCCGTGCCGAGCACGATCGCGATCGTCGCGGCGATGATGCCGACCGCCAGCGAGATCCGGCCGCCCCAGAGGATCCGGGCCAGCATGTCCTGCCCGAGGGAGTTGGTCCCGAGCAAATTGTCCATCGACGGACTGACGCTGGAGTCGTACGCGAAGACGGAGTCGTAGGGACGCCCATAGAGGGCGTTCCCGATGAAGGTGATGAGGATCATCGCGACGAAGACGACGAGCCCGATCATGGCCAGTCGGTGCTTCTTGAACTGGTTCCAGGCGTCGCCCCACAGGCTGCGCTGCTTGCGGGCGCTGGCCATGCTGTTACGGGCCTCGACGTCGCTCAGCCGTGGTTGTGGCCCAGCGGCGGGCGACGGGGCCCCGATCTGGCCGGGGTTGAGCTTGGCTTCCTGCGACATGATCGGCTCCTCGTACGGGGTTCGGTCGGTCGGGTGCGGTCCGGGTGTCGACGCGCCGGGGTGTGAGCGGATCGTCAGGCCAGCTTGATCCGGGGGTCGAGCAGGGCGTAGAGGAGGTCGGCGATGACGTTGAAGATGACCACAAGCACCGCGATCATCAGGGTGATCGAGATCGCCACGGGGTTGTCGGCCGCTCGGATGGACTGGACCAGGGCTGAGCCGATCCCGGGAACGCTGAAGATCTGCTCGGTAATGATCGCACCACCGAAGACTTCTGGGATCTGCAGGGCGATGACGGTTACGACCGGGATCATGCCGTTCCGCATGCCGTGCAGGATGACGACCGACTGCTCCTTGAGGCCCTTGGCGCGGGCCGTCCGGATGTAGTCCTGCCCGAGGACCTCCAGCATCGACGCCCGGACGAACCGGGTCAGCGAGGCGGCCGAGGCCAGGCCGAGCACCATCACCGGCATGAGCGACTGCTGGATGTTTGGCCAGATTCCCTCGGTTGTCCGGTCGAAGACGAAGGGCAGACTCAGTGGGGTGTCGTTGAGCCGGATCCCGAAGATATAGATGAGGAGCGTGCCGGTGAAGAACGTCGGCAGGCTGAACCCGAGGAACGCGAACGTCGTGGCGAACTGGTCGAACAGGGAGTACTGGCGGAACGCCGAGATGACGCCGATCGGGATCGCGATGAGGAGACTCAGGATGAAGGAGGAGCCGATGACCGCGATCGTGACCGGGATCCGGCCGAGGATGTACGGGGCGACCGAATCGCACTGGCTGTAGCAGTCGCCCCAGTCACCCCGGATGTACGACGTGGCCCACAGGACATACTGCTGCGGGATCGGGTCATTGAGCCCGAGGTTGTCCCGGAGCTCGGCGATCCGCTCGGGCGAGATGCTCGGGTTCGTCGCCAGTTCGCCGTAGGGGTCGCCCGGGGCGCTCTTGACGATGCCGAACACCACCATGCTGATGATGACGATCGTCACGAGCGAGATCAGGGTCCGGCGGATCACGAAGATTCCCACGAGATGACTCCTTCAGGACGCGAGAACGGGCGGGTGGCGGGTCGGGCCACCAGACCGGGCGGGTCCGGGTGACCATCGGCCGGAGATCGTGATGCAGGATGCAGCACGATTCCGGGTCATCCTCGCGGAGGAGAAAACGTGGCGGAATGCTATGGCCGCTTATCCCACGGTGTCAAGCGGTGCGTGGCGCAGGAATGGCCGTTTCCGGTGGCGGTCTGCACCGGCGTTGGGCGCGCCGCCCAATATGGGAGCGCAGGCGGGCCCGGACCGTCCGGTGTGCTACCATCACCGATCGTGCGACACGGGTCGCACCCGGGAAGGCGCGTCCCTCCCGGCCCGTAACAAGGAAGTAGGAGGATGTTCCCATGGCGGAAATCATTCTGAGGGCCGAACCGCGAACAGTGCTTGGCAAGCAGGTCAAGCAGCTGCGCCGGGCCGGTCGTCTCCCAGGTGTCGTCTACGGTCCGCTGCTGGGTGGTACCCACCCGGTGACCGTCGATACGCGTGAGCTGTCGCGGTTCTATCACACCTTCGGTGCCTCGACCCTGTTCACCCTCCAGTGGGAGGGCGGCCAGGAGCAGGTCTTCATCCGCGAGGTCCAGGTCGACCCGGTCCGGCACACGCCGGTCCACGTCGACTTCTTCGCGCCCAACCTGCGCAAGGACACGACGACGTCGGTCCCGCTGACCTTCGGTGAGGAGAACCCGGCGGCGCTGGGCATCCTGAGCACCGTCCAGACCGAAGTCTCGGTCACGGGTCTTCCGGGCCTGATCCCGGCCGCGATCGACGTCGATGTCTCGAACCTGGTCGAGATCGGCGATTCCATCCGGATCGGTGACCTGATCGTGCCGGAGGGCATCACGGTCGACCTGGACGACGAGGACATCGTCGCCCACCGCATCGCCGAGGCGGCTCCGGAGCCGGTCGAGGAGACCGAAGAGGCTGAGGGCGAGGCCGAGGAGACCGAGGCGACGGCCGAGGGCGAGGCGTCCGATGACGCCGCGTCCGGCGGTGACGCCGAGGGCTCGTCCGGGGACAGCTAGCCTCCGGACCGTTCCTCCCCTGAACGCGAACCGAGACAGCGCCGTGGCCAGTGTGGCCGCGGCGCTGTCTCGTTGGGTGGCGAGCGGCTCCGGACCGGTGCGCTCGGGTGCGAACCGCGGGCAGCGTCGTCGCCTCCGCGGCGTGTCGTTCGGCGACGGTCCAAGACGGGAGCCGCGAGAGCGGGGTCAGCGGCGCCGATCGGCGACGTCCGTGAAGCTGACCGCGAACACCGGGTGCCGCTCGGCCTCGTCGGCAAAGTCGCTCAGCGTGGCATCGGCGCCCTTCGCGGTGAACGAACCGCCGGCCGCGACCCGGTTCTCCCGCACGTACTGCCGCAGGACGGCCGCCCGCTCGTAGACCGGGAGTTCCCGCGCGGTGATCCGGCGCATCCGGCGGCCCTGGCGGAGTTCGGCCTTGCCGGCGGCCCGGAGGTTCTGGACCCAGGCCATCTCGCCACGCGGGGAGACGAGGTAGGTCTTGCCCCCGAGATCGACCGGGGTGAGCGGCACAGCCTGGACTCTGCCCGATCGGCGCCCGGCGACGCAGAGGAGCTGGATGCGGGCGGGCATGACCCCCAGCCGGACCAGGATCGAGACGACCGGGTTGGCGACGTGCCGGAGGAACCAGCCGGGTTGTCGGGGACGCGTGTCGCCGGGGGTTGCCACGGGATCGTTCCTTTTCGCGCAGCCGGACCCGACCTCGTCAGGCAAACCGGTCCAGGAGGTAGGGGGCCAGGTCCAGCGTATCCGGCCCGGGCTGCCCTGTCACGAGGTCGGCGGCCAGCGCTCCTGACCACGGGCCGAGCAGCAGGCCGGACGGCCCGAACCCCATCGCCAGCGTGACGTTGCTCAGCCCGGGCGCCCGGCCCAGGATCGGTAACCGGTCTGGCGTGGCGGGCCGCAGGCCGACCCGCGGTTCATGGAAGGTCGCCGTCCCCAGCCCCGGCGCGATCGCGAGCGCGTTGGACAGGGCATGCGACACGCCGCCGGCCGTGAGGCGCGGGTCGAAACCCGAACCGGTCTCCCGGGTCGCGCCGACGACGACGCGGTCGGGCCCAAAGGTCAGGATGTAGTGGTCGAAGCCGCCGACGACGATCGGCCAGCGGGCCGTCGCGGCGCCGGGGACGCGGAGGTGGAAGATCTGGCCTCGCTGTGGGGCGACCGGGACGTCGAACCCCAGCGCCACCGTCAGTTCGTTGGCCCAGGCCCCCGGGGCGAGGACGAGCCCGTCCACCGAGATCCGCTCGCCGTTGACCAGGACGGCGACGACGCGCTCGCCCTCCCGGATGGGGATGGCGTGGCCGGTCAGCACCCGGCCACCGCGGTGGACGATCCCCCGTCGGAGGGCGTCGCGGAGCGACCGGCCGTCGACCCGGGCGGCGTCACGCACCCAGATGGCTCCCGCTGGCCGCGCCAGTGGCGGGAATCGGCGAACGGCCTCGTCCGGGTCGACGATGTGCGCCTCGCCGACGTTCGGCATCCCGCCGTCCTGCCGGGCGAGGATGGCGGCCAGACGTCGGGGCAGGTCGGCCGCCTCGGACTCATCGCGAGCGATGACGAGTTGCCCGGCGACCTCGTAACCGGTGTCGCCCGCGTCGTCCTCGGTGAGGTGGGCGACGAGAGCAGGGTAGTGAAGGCCGGCGAGCTGCGCGATCGGGAAGAAGGCGCCGTCGTGGTTGCTGGAGCCGGGTGAGATGATCCCGGCGCCGGCGGCGGTGGCCTGGCCAATGTCGGACCGGTCGATCAGCGTGACCCGGTGGCCGCCCCGGGCCAGCCGGTAGGCGGCGCTGGCCCCGCCGATGCCGCCGCCGATGACGGCGAATTCTCCTGCCACGGTGATCGTTCCTCACGATTGGGCGAATGCGGATCGGCTGGTGCTGGGCGCGCCACCCCACGGGCCACGCCTACTCCTCGGGCGCGTCCCCCACCCAGCGCAGCCACGGGACGACCTTGCTCAGGTCGTGATAGGTGTCGCGGTGACCGGTCCAGGCCTCGCCGCCGAGCATCTCGGCGAGGACGATCGCCTGGGCGACCTGGAGGTGCCGCAGGTCGTGCTCCCGGGCGAAGGAGAGGACCGTCGGCCAGAATCCGTCCGGCAGGTCCGTCACCAGCGGCAGGTCGTGGAGGATCGAGAGCGCCGTGTTGGCCTCGGTGACGGTGATCCGGTCCCGCAGCGTGTGGGTGTAGAGGGCGTCCGCGACGTCGAGGATCACCGATGGCGGCGCATGGATCGCCCGGCCGGCGGCGACCGCGTGCCACAGGAGGTCGTGGGCCCGGTCGGCCAGCTCCTCCGGGAGCAGCCATTTCGCCAGCAACGCCGCGTCCACGATGATGGGTCGACCGGCATCTTTCGGGCTGGAACCCGGTCGAGCGAGGGGCGGAGCGTTCTCGCTCGGGGGCGCCGCACCGGTTTCATCGACGCTCATTCGGCGTGGTTCCGCCGTTTGGCGCGCTTGTCGCGCAGCTTGCCGAGGTCGTCTCCGGCGGGCGCGAGGAACTCGCCGTGCCGGCGCTTCAGGATCGTCGCCCGCAGGAGCAGGGCTCTCCCAAGTGTCCGTTCCGGTGGGACCGTGAGCGGACCCGGTGCGGGCGGGCTGGTCTCCGCTGCGACGGTGGGGACCGGGAGGGTCGGACCACCCGGGGCTGGATGCGGCGCCCGTTGGTCCAGGCTACTGACTGGACCCTGGTAGGGCTGCGAGACGAGGTCGAGGTCGGCACGCCGGATCCGGACCGCCCGTGGGCCGATCTTCAGGGTCGGGAGTCGTCCCTGCCGTCGCCACCGCGAGACGGTGACCGTGCTGACCTTCAGGATCTCGGCAGCCTCCGCGATCGTCAGCAGATCGGCCCCGCCGGGAGTCTCCGCCTGGACACCCGTGTCCATGCCCGTCATCGTCGCTCCCGTCGTCATTGGCCGGACCCCGCGCAGCCCTTCCGGAGTGCAATCACGGTATCACAAGCGATCAATGGCTCCCGGGATGCGTCCCTTTGCGGAAGTCATCGGGGAATCGGCCGTCGTTTTCGACAGGGGAGGAGCACCATGGCCGAGGAATCAGGCGATCGGCAGGAGCGACGGGTCGGTGTCGGCGTTGCGGTCGTCGTCACCCGTGACGCGATGGGCGGTAACGAGGTGCTGCTGGTCCGGCGGCAGTATCACGGCAGTGGGAGCTGGTCTACCGTCGGCGGCTATGTCGACCCAGGCGAGGAGCCGGAGGCGACGTGCATCCGGGAGACGCGTGAGGAGAGCGGGCTGACCATCCGCGAGCCCCGGTTCGCCTGCCTGACCAACGACATCCATGCGGACGGCAAGCACAACGTCACCCTCTGGTTCACCGCGGAGCCGGACGATCCCGACCAGCCGCTGGAGGTCTCGTCCGAGTCGGCGGCGATCGGCTGGTTCCGCTGGGACGAGCTGCCGGATCCGCTCTACCGCTCGTTCCGCAATTACCTCGATGGCCCGACCTGGCCAGCGCATCGTGGAGGGCAGCGGCAGCCGGAGGACGGCGTCTGACCGGGGACCGGCCCCGGCGCCGACCCGAAGCGGGACGACCGCCCCGGTGCGGGTCCCTGCCTGGCCAGGCCGCAGCGGCGGCTTCAACGACGCATCCAGGTCGGTCGCTGACCACCGGTCAGGGCGGCGGTCAGCGCGACGCCATCGACGAGAGTGATCCCGTGGCGTTCGGCCAGTTCGCGCGCGGGGCGGGTGAAGCTCGCCGTCGTGACGTAGATCCCGTAGTCGGCCTCATGGTGGATCCGCTGCATCCCGATGAAGGTCTGCAGCTCCTTCGACCCGACCGTCCGCCCCGTCTGGTAACGCTTGCACTGGACGACGACCGTCCGGCCCGCCCGGTCGGTGGCGACGACGTCGGCCGTCAGGTCGCCGGCCCCACCCGTCCGGCGGACCCCGCGGAAGCCCTGGCCGCGCATCATGCGGGCGACGGTCTCCTCGAACTCGGTCGGCGTCCCGGAGATCAGCCGGTCCAGGGTCCGGCGCCGGCGCAGGCGACGGTGAAGGGTCAGGAGGGCCAGCAGGACGATCGCGGCGCCGAAGCCGATCACCGCCGGGAGTGCCCATGCCGGGTCGGCGAACGACGTCACGGTTCCATACAGCGCCGCCATCAGCAGTCCGACGCCGATGATCCACCTCACGAACCGGGCTGGTC
>CADCWK010000105.1 GCA_902806375.1 uncultured Thermomicrobiales bacterium | reverse complement strand
CCGCCCCTCGACCAACGCGACGTCGAGCGCGGCCAGGTCCTCGTGCGACACCAGGGGTGGCGCCACGGCGGACGGATCGGCGAGGAACGCCTTGGACAGCGGCGGCCGGTCGCTGGCCACGCCGGCGACGGTGCCGGGCTCGTGCCCGACCAGGACCACCTCGTCCGCGCACCCGCGTCGCCGCAGCGCCTGGACCGTGCGGACGCCCCCGAGAGAGGCGCCGACGACGACGGTGCGCACGGTCAGGAGACCGAGATGGCCCGCTCGGGGCAGCTGTCCGCGGACAACTGTGCCTCGTCCTGCAGTTCCGCCGGTACCGGGTCCACCTGCACGATGGCGTGACCGTCGGTCTCGTCGAGCTCGAAGACGTCGGGGGCGCTCATGTGGCACACGCCGTGGCCCTGGCATACGTCCAGGTCGACAGAGACGCGCATCGCATTCCTCCAGGATTCGGGCCCGGGCCGACCGACTGGTCAGCGGACCTCGGTTGACAGACTCAAACTAGGATAAGCATTATCACACTGTGACGTTGAGCAGAGACGGAGACCACACCATGGGTCCATCCATCGACCAGTGCCCCGTCGTCCACTTCGACCACCACTCGCCGCAACATGCCGACGACACCGTCGGCAGCTACCGGGAGCTGCGGGAACGGCACCCCGTCGCGTGGTCCGACCTCTACGGCGGGTTCTGGGTGCTCACGGACTACGACTCGGTCTTCGAGGCCGCCCGCGACGACGACGTCTTCTCCTCCCAGCGCCTGGACGAGTACGGCGGGCCAGGACTGTCGGTGGTCATCCCGAAGACGCCGATGCACAAGCACATCCCCATCGAGCTCGACCCGCCGGAGTTCCGCAGCTACCGCAAGGTGGTCAACCCCGTCGCATCGCCCGCCGCCGTCGCCAAGGTCGAGGACATGATCGTCCGCTGGACCACCTGGTTCATCGACGAGCTGATCGAATCCGGCGAGGCCGACCTCGCCCAGATCATCGGCGTCCCGGCGATCTGCACCATCGACTGGCTGGGCCTGCCGGTGCAGGACTGGCAGATCTACGCCCGCTCCCACCAGGCCACCCTGGCGGAGCCGACCGACAGCCCGGCGTACAAGCGGGCCGTCGAGGAGGACCTGCCGTACGGCACCGAGCAGATGCGGAAGACCATCGCTGCGCGCAAGGCGGAGCCGCGCGACGACGTCATCAGCTACCTCGTGCAGCAGGAGGTGGACGACCGGCCGATCACCGAGGAGGAGGTCTTCTCGATCGTCGAGCTGCTCGTCAGCGGCGGCGTCGGGACGACTGCCTCGCTGGTCAGCCAGGCGCTGGTGTGGCTCTACGAACACCCCGACGTCCGCCAGGAACTCATCGACGACCCGTCGTTGCTCGACCGGGCGATCGAGGAGTTCCTGCGCTACTTCTCCCCCACCCAGGCGCTGGCCCGGACGGTGCTCAAGGAGACCGAGTTCCACGGCTGCCCGGTGAAGGTGGGCGACCGAGCCCTCCTCGCGTGGTCGTCGGCGAACCGCGACCCCAGCCAGTTCGAGCAACCGGACGAGGTCGACATCCACCGCTGGCCCAACCGCCACCTGGCCTTCGGCGTCGGCGTCCACCGCTGCGCCGGTTCGCACTTCGGCAAGCGGATGGCCAAGGAGATGCTCAAGCAGGTCCTCGAACGGATGCCCGACTACCGGGTCGACCTCGCCGGCCTCAAGCGCTACCCGCGCCAGGGCGTGAACAAGGGCTGGCAGCGGATCCCGGCGACCTTCACGCCCGGGGAGCGCCGCCTGCCGCCGGGCGCGGTCCCCGAGGGCGTATCCGCGGCGTCGGCCCGGCGCTGACCGTGACAGCCGTGCTGGAGGGCAGCGTCGCCCTCGTCACGGGGGGCGCCCGCGGGCAGGGACGGGCCCATGCGGTCCGCCTCGCTTCGGATGGCGCCGACGTCATCGCCCTGGACATCTGCGCCGACATCCCCACCGTCGCCTATCCGCTTGCCACCGACGCCGACCTCGCCGAGACCGCGCGACTGGTCGAGGCCCAAGGACGGCGGGTCGTGGCGCGCAAGGTCGACGTCCGGGATCGCGCCGCCCTGCAGGCCGCCGTCGACGAGGGCGTGGCCGCGCTCGGCCCCGTGCGGATCGTCGTCGCCAACGCCGGCATCGCCCCGATCATGGGTGGCTTCGACGAGGACGACACGTTCGCCGACGTGATCGGCGTCAACCTCGTCG
Organism: uncultured Thermomicrobiales bacterium; assembly: GCA_902806375.1. Taxonomy (GTDB): domain Bacteria; phylum Chloroflexota; class Chloroflexia; order Thermomicrobiales; family UBA6265; genus CADCWK01. Next base: position 5,421 of record CADCWK010000105.1, on the reverse strand, counting down.
GCGCGTGGAACACGGTGAAGGCGGCGGCGCCGTCGATGATCGAGGCCGGCCGCGGCGGTTCGATCGTGCTGATCAGCTCCACCCAGGGCCTCAAGGGCACCGGCGGAGACGGCACGGCGGGCATCACCGGCTACGCGACCAGCAAGCACGGCCTGGTCGGGCTGATGCGTTCCTTCGCGCACTGGCTCGCGCCGTACTCGATCCGCGTGAACACGGTGCATCCGACCGGCGTCCCGACGCCGATGATCACCAACGACGTCATGCAGGCGCACCTGCGGTCGACGCCGGCGACCTCCGACCGACAGGGCAACCTGCTCCCGGTCCCGATGGTCGAGTGCCAGGACATCAGCGACGCGGTCGTCTACCTCGTCTCCGACTCCGGCCGCTATCTCACCGGCGTGACCCTGCCCGTCGACGCCGGGTTCCACGCCAGATGACCACGGGCTCCTCTCGCCCGTGCCACAACCGATCCGGCCGCATCGTCGCGGCCGGGGTACCGGGAGACCGGAGAACAGGAGCGCAGCCATGGCAGGACGCATGGAGGGCAAGGTCGCCTTCATCACCGGCGCAGCCCGAGGCCAGGGCCGCAGTCACGCGATCCGGCTCGCCGAGGAGGGCGCGGACATCATCGCCGTCGACATCTGCCGGAACATCGACACGGTGACGCCGTACTACCCGCTGGCCACCGAGGACGAGCTGGCCGAGACGGCGAAGGCCGTGGAGGCCCTCGACCGGCGGATCGTCACCAAGGTCGCCGACGTCCGCGACCTCGACGCGCTGCAGGCCGCCTTCGACGACGGCGTCTCCCAGCTCGGCCGCATCGACACCGTCGTGGCCAACGCCGGCATCGCCACCTACGGCAAGGCCTGGGAGCTCTCGGCCGAGCAGTGGAAGGACATGATCGACGTCAACCTGACCGGCGTCTTCCACACCGCCAAGGTCGCCATACCCACGATGATCGAGGCCGACCGCGGCGGGTCGATCATGTTCACCAGCTCGATCGGCGGGCTCAAGGGCATCCAGCACGTCGCCCACTACGTCGCCGCCAAGCACGGCATCGTCGGCCTGATGCGCACGCTGGCCAACGAGCTGGGCCCGCACAGCATCCGGGTCAACACGATCCACCCGACCAACGTCGACACGATCATGATCCAGAACCCCGGCACCTACGCGATGTTCTCCCCGGGCGACCCGGAGCCGAGCCAGGAGAAGGCGATGCCGGGCTTCATGTCGCTCAACACCCTGCCGGTGCCCTGGATCGAGTCGCTGGACATCAGCAACGCGGTGCTGTTCCTGGCCAGCGACGAGGGCCGCTACATCACCGGTGTCACGCTTCCCGTCGACGCCGGCGCGTACGTCAAGTAGGTCAGCCCTCCGGGGGCGTACCTGGATGCACCTGCCGCCGCGGCGATCCATCGCCGCGGCGGCGACCGTGCACGGTTGTGATCCAGACCACTCATGAATATGGTGATCCTGTTTTCTCGCAACGTAGCGAACCTAGGAGCAACCAGCATGAGCCAGTCGACCGTGGTCCCCCAGGCGCCGGACATCCTGTCGCCCGAGTACATCGCGGACCCGTACCCGTCCCACCGGATCCTCCGCGACCACTACCCGGCCACGTACCACGAGGCGACGCAGAGCTGGCTGATCAGCCGGTACGGGGACGTCTCCGCGGCCTTCCGCAGCCCGGCCTACTCGAGCAAGAACTACGACTGGCAGCTGGAGCCCATCCACGGCCGGACCATCCTGCAGATGGAGGGCAAGGAGCACGCCACCCACCGGTCGCTGCTGAACCCGTTCTTCCGCGGCAAGGGCCTCGAGGCCTTCCTGCCGATCATCACGCGGAACGCGGCGGAACTGGTCGAGAAGTCGGTGGCCCGGGCGGCGAGCGAGTTGATCGACGACCTGGCTGGCCGGGGCCGCGCGGACATCGTCGCCGAGTTCACGACCTGGTTCCCGATCAACGTGATGGTCGACATGCTCGGCCTGCCCAAGAGCGACCACGAGCGCTTCCACGGCTGGTACCACTCGATCATGGCGCACCTGAACAACCTCGCCGGCGACCCCGCGGTCACCGCCCGCGCCGACCAGACCCGCGAGGAACTGCGCGAGTACATGCTGCCGATCATCCGCGAGCGGCGGGACGGCGACGGCGAGGACCTGCTCTCCCGCCTCTGCCGGGCCGAGGTCGACGGCCAGCAGATGAGCGACGAGGAGATCAAGGCGTTCGTGAGCCTGCTCCTGGTCGCGGGCGGCGAGACCACCGACAAGGCGATCGCCAGCATGATCAACAACCTGCTCGCCCACCCCGACCAGCTCGAGGCCGTCCGCGCCGACCGCAGCCTCGCCGACGCCGTGATCGCCGAGACGCTGCGCTACACCGGCCCGGTGCACATGATCATGCGCCAGACCGAGCAGCCGGTGACGATCGAGGACACGACCATCCCCACCGGTGCGACCTGCATCCTCATGCTCGCCGCGGCCAACCGCGACGAGCGGCACTTCGCGAACCCGGACGTCTTCGACATCCACCGCCCGGACCTCGACGTCGGCAAGGCGTTCAGCGGCGGGGCGAACCACGTCCAGTTCATCCTCGGCCGGCACTTCTGCGTCGGCTCACTGCTCGCCCGCGAGGAGATGACCGTGGCGCTGAACCTGGTCCTCGACCGGCTGCCGGGCCTGCGGTACCAGGAGGGCTTCACGCCGAAGGAGGTCGGGCTGTACACGCGCAGCGTGGAGAGCCTGCTCGTGGAGTTCGACGTCCCGGCGAAGGCCTGAGCACCCGGGCCCACGCGGGCCCACGGGCCCGGAGCCCCGGACTGCGCCTGCAGCGTCCGGGGCTCTGGTCAAACAGGCGAACCATGCATAGGGTAATGCCGATCACATCCCTCCCCGCCGACCACGTCGGCCGGCCGTACAGGAGCCCTCTGCCATGTCCGCACGCGGAGACATCGAGAACGTCCTCAACCGCTACTCCATCGCCTACGACGACAACGACATGGCGGAGATGGCCGACACCTTCGCCGAGAAGGCGGTGATGACGCTGCGCATCGGCGGCGGCGACCTCATCGGCCCCTTCGAGGGCAAGGACGCGGTCATGAAGCTCATGACCGACAGCCTGGCGAGCCAGACCGACCAGCGTCGTCACGTGACCACGAACTTCGTGCTGCGGTCCGAGGACGGGTCCACCGCGGTCGTGAACTCCTACCTCACCCTGATCTCGGTGGAGGGCGGCAAGGCCACCCTGCTGTCCACCGCGAAGTACGAGGACGAGCTGGTCAAGGAGGGCGACGGCGCGTGGCGGTTCACCAAGCGCCACGTCGAGCTCGACCTGCCCTACTGAGCTCCGCACACGAGGGAGGGGGAGGCTCGACCGGCGCCTCCCCCTCTCTCGTCCGGGTCAGCGGACGAGCGCCCCGGCGTCCACCGGGAGCGCGACGCCGGTGACGAACCGGGCCTCCTCCGAGGCGAGGAACAGCACGGCGTTGCTGACATCGTCGGGCTGCACCCAGCCGGTGTCGAGCGCGTGCATGCCCCGCATGATGTCGACGACGTCCTCCCGGCCGGGAGACGCCAGGTCCGGCCGGAAGAGCCGGTAGATCGCGTCGTTGAACAGCAGTGGCGTGTCGACGTTGGTCGGGTTCACGCAGTTGACGCGGATGCCCTGCGGAGCGACCTCGTTCGCCAGCGCGCGCATGATGCCCATGAGGCCGTGCTTGGCCGCCGTGTAGTGGGTGTTGTTCGGCAACCCCTTGGCCGAGGCGATCGAGCCGGTCAGGACGATCGACGCCCCCGCCGACAGGTGCGGCAGGGCCGCCCGGATCGTCTTGAAGACGCCGGTGAGGTTGATGTCGATCATGTCCTGCCACATGTCGTCGGACATCTCCGCCATGGGCGCGCTGCCCCCGACGCCCGCGTTGGCCACCACGACGTCCAGCCGGCCGAACTCGGCGACCCCGCGGTCGACCAGCTCGCGCAGGGCCGCACCGTCGCGGACGTCGACGCGGCCGACGACCGCGCGCCGGTCCTCCGCCTCGACCAGGCGGACCGTCTCGGCCAGGTCCTCCTCGGTCGCCAGGGCGTACCCCACGGTGGCGACGTCGGCGCACGCGTCGGCCAGGACCAGGTCCGCGCCCTCCCGGGCCAGCCGGACGGCGTGGTTGCGCCCCTGACCCCGGGCCGCGCCGGTGACGAAGGCGACCTTCCCCTGGAAACGCTGGTGCACGTGCTCTCCTCTCACGCCGGCCGCCCGCTGCGGCCGGACCTCAGGCGGACGCAGCCCCGGCCCCGCCGTAGCAGTGGTGGAGGATCACCGACTCGCTGACCTGCGACCCCGTCAGCTCGGCCACCACCCGGCCCTCGCGAAGCACGACCACGCGGTCGGCCACGGCGGCCAGCTCGGGCAGGTCGGACGAGATGAACAGGACGGCCTTCCCCTGGTCGGCGAGCTCCCCGACGATCCCGTAGACGTCGGCTTTGCCCTCCACGTCGATGCCCGCCGTCGGCTCGTCGAAGACGAACACGTCGGCCCCGTGCACCAGCCACTTGGCCAGGACGACCTTCTGCTGATTGCCCCCCGAGAGCGTGCCGACCGGCACCTCCGTGTCGCGCGCCTTGATGCCCAGCCGCCCGACCATCTCCTCGCTGGCGCCTCGCTCCTTCGCGGCGCTCGGCCGGGGCAGCCAGCTCACGCCGCGGTGCCGGCGCAAGGTCGGGAGGGAGGTGTTCTTGCGGATGCTCTGCGCGGTGTCGTTGCCCTGGTGGCGGCGATCCTCCGGCAGCAGCGCGATCCGCTCCTTCATGGCTGCCCGGGGCGACCGCAGGACGACGTCCTTGCCGCGGACGGTGATGGTGCCGCCGTCCGGGGCGTCCACGCCGAAGAGGACGCGGGCCAGCTCGGTCCGCCCGGCTCCCACCAGGCCGGCCAGGCCGAGGACCTCGCCCTCGCGCAGCGTCAGGTCGACCCCGTGCAGCGCCGGGGCCCGGGTAAGGCCGGTGACCCGCAGCAGCTCCGCGCCCGGCGGCCGGCCGGTGCGGTCCACGTGCACGGCCTGGCTCTCGCTGGCCTTCGCCTCGCCGGTGATGCCGGCGACCAGCGTCTGCTTGGTCAGCGTCGCCGTCACCAGGTCGGCGACCACCGAGCCGTCGCGCATGACGACCACCCGGTCGGTCGCACCGAGGACCTCCTCGAGGCGGTGCGACACGTAGACGATGGCGACTCGGGCCTCGGCCAGCTGCCGGAGGACCGCCAGCAGGTGGGAGATCTCGTCGTCGGTCAGCGACGCGGTGGGCTCGTCGAGGACGACGACGCGGGCGTCCCGGGCCAGGCAGCGGGCGATCATCACCATCCGCTGCTGGGCGACGCCGAGCTCCTGGACCGGGGTCCGCGGGTCGACGTCGAGGCCGAGTCGCTCGAGCACC
>CADCWK010000104.1:6695-7647 GCA_902806375.1 uncultured Thermomicrobiales bacterium | reverse complement strand
TGGGCCGGACGGTCGATGGGTGACTGCGTCATCGGTACCTCGCGGACGCCACGATGGGCCGTCTTGGTGGGACGCACGTTCCCGTCATCGATCGTTGCCACGCGGCAACTCGCCGCTGATCTTCGCTGAGGCGAGCTGGGGTGGCAAGTGGTTTCCGGGCAACGGCAGCCGGCACCGGCGGCGGGACCTCACATCAGGAGCAGGAGATCGATCGCGCCGCAGATGCCCGCCGCGGTGAACAGCCCCCACGAGAACGGCGACGCGAACCGGTTCTCCGGGTGGTCACGGAGCAGGACGTGGAGGGCGAGGTGGACGACGAGAAAGACATCGAGGCCGACGATCAACCCCACGCTCGCGTCACCGACGAGACCCCAGAGCAGCAGCGCGTAGATCGGGACGTGGAGGGCCGTGAAGGCGACATATCCGGTCGAATCGTTGAGCCTGCTGAGGACTGGGAGGATCCGCCATTCCCGGCATCGGACGGCGTCCATCTCGTGGACGAGCAGGAAGGCGAACCCGACCAGGAAGACGATGTGCTCGTTCACGCCGGGCTCCCGCCTCCCATGAACGTGAGGATCTCGTCGGCCAGCGCGTCCGGCCGGTCCTCCGGCACGAACGCGCGCGACCCGGAGACGAACACCAGCCGGGCATCGGCGAAGTCCCGCTGGAGGCGTCGGGCCAGACTGGCGAGGAAGAACCGGTCGTCCGTGCCCCAGACGATCAGGACCGGGTGGGGGAACGCGGGGAACTGCTTCGCGGCTTCCAGGGTGTAGCGGTTGGAGATCGCCGCGAGGAACCGGGCCGTATCGCGCCGGACCCCGGCGTCACGAGTGAACGAGCCGACGTAGGCGTCGAGCGTCGCCTCATCCATGCGGCGCTTCGCCACGACCGAGAGCAACAGTCGCTGGGCGGGTCGGTAGCGCAACGCCCGGCCTAGGGCGCCGGTAAACCG
>CADCWK010000104.1:0-6685 GCA_902806375.1 uncultured Thermomicrobiales bacterium | reverse complement strand
GCGACGCCAGCGGGGCTGGGATCGGCGGACGACCCCAGCGGGACGGCGTGGCCACCGAGCGGCAGCTCGGGCGCCACGCACCGGAACCGATGGGAGAGGCGCGGGATCACGTCCCGCCACAGGGTGCTGTTGGCGAGCAGGCCGTGGACCAGGACCAGCGTCGGGCCCGTCCCTTCGTCGCGGTAGCGGACCGTCCCCTGCCGCAGCCGCACCTCCTTCAGCGTACCGGGACCGTCTTGCCTATCCATCTCGTCTCCCTCCGGTCGATCCGTGAACCTGCCGCTACCCTATGCCACTATTGACGTCGTGTCAATAGTGCTGGGCCCCGGGATCCGGTAGAGTGGCACGGCATCCCGGAGGCGCCGGAGAGCGGCGACGAGGGGGTTCGCACGACGATCATGCGGCCGGTCGGTGCCGGACGGCGGCCGCAGAGCGGGGGTGGAGTCGTCATGTCAACCGGCCGTCCGCCACGCCGGCGGCGCAGTCCGAGAGAGGCCGAGGACGAGATCCTCCGGGCAGCCGAGGTGTTCCTGGCGGAGCGTCCCTTCGCCGAGTTGACCGTCGACGAGGTGATGGCGCGGACGGGCCTGTCGCGCTCGGCGTTCTACGTCTACTTCCGCGACCGCCACGGGCTGGCGACACGGATCCTCGAACACATCGGCGCCGGGCTCTTCGAGATCGACCGGGGCTGGCTCGAGTCGACGGAGGGGGATTCACGGCAGCTGGTGCGTGAGACGCTGGCGGCCGGGACACGCTTCTTCGCCGAGCGGGGACCGCTGCTCCGTGCCATCGCCGACGCGGCCGCCAGTGACCCGGAGGTCGAGCGGCTCTACCGTACCGGGCTGCTCGGACAGTTCGCGCAGGCGATCGCGGGCCGCATCGAGCGCGGCTCGGCCATCGGGGAGATGCTCCCCGTCCCGGACGCCGCCGCGGTCGCCCAGGCCCTGGTGCTGATGACGGAGCGTTACCTGCTCGACACGGTCGGGCGCGACCCGACGGCTGACTCCGGTCCTGTCGTGGAGGCGCTGGCGCTGATCTGGACCCGGACCCTCTACGGTCACGACTGACCGCGTCTGAGCGGGCCAGTCGAAGCCTTCGCCAGTATCAGAGGTCGCCTCGGGCGGAAAGGAACGGACCGGGAGGGATGCGGCCCGTCGCACCGGCGACCGATCAGGCGGGAACGTGGTCGGACTCCGGCTCACCGGCCAGGTCGCCGTCCGCGAACGGCAGCAGGTTCCGCTCGCCCCACTCGCAGAGCGGCGCCAGCGCCTCATGGAGTGACCGGCCGAGCTCGCTGAGCGAGTACTCGACTCTCGGCGGGACCTCGTTGTACTGCTCCCGGTGGACGATGCCGTCCGCTTCCATCTCCCGGAGTTGCTGGATGAGCACCTTCTCGCTGATCCCCTCGACCCTCCGGCGCAGCTCCCCGAAGCGCCGGGGTCTGGGATCGAGTTCCCAGAGGATCAGCGTCTTCCACTTGCCGCCGATCACCGCCAGGACGGGGTCCAGCCCACAGCGCAAGGCCTCGCCACGCATCGCCATCTCCTCGATTGGTTACAGACCAGCAGGTCAGTACCCCACTTTTTGGTAGGTACTTGCACTCCGGGAAGTCTGCCATAGGCTGGGAAACGACGACCAGACAGAGTCGGCGGGCGACAGGGACGGGAGAACCGGGTGAAGTACGGAGTGATGCTGCCGAACATCGGCCACTACGGGGATGCGCGCGTGCTGGCCGGACTGGCGGAGGACGCCGAGGCCGCCGGATGGGACGGCGTCTTCGTCTGGGACACGTTCCAGATGCCCGAGGCCGACGGCCATCCCGTGGCGGACGTCTGGGTCGTCCTCGCTGCGATCGCCATGCGGACCGTCCGGATCCGGATCGGCCCACGGGTCGTCGCCCCGCCGCGGGTCCGCCCCTGGCTCCTGGCCCGGCAGGCCGTGACCCTGGACCACCTGTCCGGCGGCCGTCTGATTCTCGGGGTGGGTTCCGGGGATGCTAACGATCGTGGCTTCACCGCCTTCGGGGAGGAGCTCGACGCCCGGAGGCGGGCGGACAGGCTCGACGAGAGCCTGGACATCCTCGATGGCCTGTGGAGTGGCGAGCCGTTCGCCTTCGCGGGAGAGCACTACCGGTTCGACGCGGTCCAGTTGATGCCCCGCCCGGTCCAGCGGCCGCGCATCCCGATCTGGGTGGCGGGGACATGGCCCAAGCCCCGACCGATGGGACGGGCCGCCCGGTGGGACGGGGTGAACCCGTTCACGCTCGACGCGAACGGCACCTATTCCAGCCTGCAGCCCGAGGATGTCGCCGGTGTCAGGCGATTCGGGGAGACACGGCGACCCGCCGGTTCGGGATGGGACATCGCGGTCGATGCACCCGTATTCGAAGGCCGGCAGGACCCCGCAGCGCTCGACCATCTCCGGGCGCTCGTTAGCGCCGGGGCGACCTGGGCGCTCGCGGCCCCATCTCACGAGCAGGACCTCACCGAACTTCGGCTCGCGATCCGGCGTGGTCCGCCAGTCATTACCGACGCACCGGCGGAGGTCGGCGTCGCCGATCGGCCGCAGCCGTGATCCTGACCGCCCAGCTGGGTCACCGGTCAGTCTGTTGGTCGAGCCCCATCACCGTCGAGGGTGCACCCTGAGGCAGAGCGGGTAACCGCGAGGCTACTTCCAGCATGGAGCGGACGCCGATAGCGCGAGGGGCAGCCGTCCGGTGAACGACCACCGGTACCGGGACTGGACCGGGCTCCGTGGCCGTACCCACCCGGCAGCTGCTTCCCCTCGCGAGAGGGAGACGGCGGTCGATCGATCTCAGGCTCCTTGAGGACGCAGCGGCTGTGCGACCCCAGAGGCGTACCAGCGCAGAACCCGCAGGGCGCGCAGCGTGGCCCAGCGGCTCGGACGGCCCACAGCCCCATCGATCTCGACCGGCATCAGGCCGGGGTGCCGCGTCTCGAGGGGCCAGCGACCGTCGTCGTCCCGCTTCGATCGCAGGAGGGCGATCGCGTCGTCTACACGCTCGTCGGGTACGACGCGGGCCCTGCGCAGGTACTCCAGGCCCCGGAGCACGTCGTAGTGCCACCAGGTCGGGAAGGCGAAGCTGGTCCACGCCGCCCCGCCCTTGCGGTCCCGCTCGATCACCTCGCCGGTCGACCGGCGGCGGAAGAGGCGGCGCTCGAGGAGGTACTCCTGCCCGCGGAGACGGGCGTCGGTCACGTCCGGGCTGGCCCCGGTGGACACCTCGTGTGCGAGCAGGGCTTCGAGCACGCAGATGGTGGTGTTGAACGACGACCGCGTCGAGCCGTTGACGGCCTCGCAGTTCCAGCCTCCGTCGCCGAGTTGCTCAGTGAGCAAGCGGTCGACGATGCCCCGCACGTCCTGCCCGAAGTAGGCGCCGACGGCGCCGACCTGACCGTTGATGCAGGGCTCCACCTCGCCGGCGAAGAAGGGGTTGCCCTCCTGGGCGTCCCAGCCCCGCCAGGTGACGCGGTCGCGGACGAGGCCCACCGCCCGGCACGCCTGGTCGCCCGCGGGATCGAGACCCAGGTCACGGAGCAGCATGAGGACGTGCATCGTGGAATCCCAGCCCCGGTTCCACGCCGCCCCGCCCCACTGTCCGTCCGTCCCCTGCAGCGAGAGTAACCGCGCTCCTGTACCCTCGGTGGCGACCCGTGCCCGCTCGGCCGCGACCTCGTCCGCCGGCGCACCGGTCAGGTCACGCAGCACCTGCCAGCGGATCGATGGGTCCGAGTCGAGCAACCAGCGGGTGACCGGTCCATTCAGCTCCGGGGCTTGCGGTTCGGGTCGGCTGGTTGACATCGGCTGGTGTTCCCTATCCCTGGTACCCCGGTCCCTTGACCCACTGCCCCGGCGTCGCGGCCGTGTGCTCGCCATCGCGAAGGACGCGACCGCCACTGACCCAGACGTCGCGGACCCCGGTCGAGAGGCGGTGGGTGTCGGTCCAGGTCGAGTGGTCCTGGATCGTGTCCGGGTCGAAGACGATCACGTCGGCCTTCATCCCGGCCCGGAGCAGTCCGCGGTCGCGGAGGCCGAGCCGGTCGCAGACCGACGAGCTCATCTTCCGGACGGCGTCCTCGAGAGTGATGACGCCCTCCTCGCGGACGTACTTCGCCAGCACTCGCGGGTAGGTCCCATAGGCACGCGGGTGAGTGGGGCCGAGCGGTTCGGCCCAGGCCGGGTCCTGCCCGCCGGCGTCCGTCGAGATCTTGATCCACGGCTGTTTCAACTGGAGCCGGAGGTTGTCCTCGTCGATGCCGAAATACATCGTGAAAATGTTGGCACCTTCGATCGTGAGGAGGTCGAGGATGGCGTCCTGCCACTCCTGCCCGCGGTCGGCGGCGATCTCGGTGATCCGCCAGCCACGGTACCGGATGATCTCCGGGTCGCTGATGCCGGCGACGAGGATGTTCTCGGGACCGGCGCTGAGCCCGAGGTTCTCCCACTCGTCGCTCTCGACGCTCATCTCCTCGCGCATCCGGGCGCGGAGGGCCGGGTCGGCCAGGTTGTCGTAGAGCTTGCCGTCCTCCATCGCCCAGTACGGCAGGCAGGTCGCCAGGCCCGTCCCCGAGGCGACGTAGGGGTACATGTCGGCTGTGATGTCGATCCCGTCGGCGCGGGCGCGGTCGATCATCGTGATGACCTGCGGCATCTTGTGCCAGTTGTTCCGGCCGGCCGCCTTGAGGTGGTAGATCTCGGTCAGGACACCGGTCTGGCGGGCCAGGGCGATCGCCTCGTCGATCCCCTCGATCAGACGCGTCTCCTCGGAACGGACGTGGGTGATGTGGACGCCGTCGTAGCGGGCGACCACCTCCAGCAGGGCGGCCAGCTCGTCGTAGTCGGCGTAGGCCCCCGGCGGGTAGATCAGCGCGGTCGCGATCCCGAAGGCGCCGTCGCGCATCGCCTGGTCCAGGCAGCCGCGCATGGCGTCGAGTTCGTCCGCTGTGGGCTGGCCCATCTCCTCGCCCTTGCCGAACTCCCGGACCGTGCCGCCGCCGATGAACGACCCGAAGTTGACCGACAACTGGCGCCGCTCCAGTTCGCGCAGCCAGTCGCCGAACCGCGTCCAGGTCCGGCCGAGCGCGTCCCACTCGGCCCAGGCGTCGTCGCCCATCCGGCGCTTGAGGGAGTCGCCAAACGGCTCCTCGACCCGGCCACCAAATGGGCTGGGCGTCCAAGCCTCGCCCATGATCTCGGTCGTGACCCCCTGGAGGACCTTGCTCAGCGAGCGCGGGTCGGTCAGGAGCGGGATCAGCGAGTGGGACTGGATGTCGACGAAGCCGGGGCTGACGACCTGACCGGTGGCATCGACGACCTCGGCGGCGGTGGCCGGGTCGATGGTCCCGGCCGCACCGATCGCGGCGATCGTGTCGCCGCGGAGCGTGATGTCGCCGTGGAACCACGGGTTGCCGGTCCCGTCGACGATCCGGCCCCCCCGGATCAGCACATCGGCGGTCGTGGTGGTCGGCTCGGACATCGGTGGGCACCCCTCGTGCTCGGCGGCGCGACCACCCCGGCCAGCCACCGGGCGGCGTCGCGCCGCGTCAGATCGGGCGCTAGGGTAGCACCGGTTCGGCCGGGGTCAACGCTCGACCGGTCCGGGGACCTCGGCCGGTGGCCCGACGGGACTCAGTCCGGCGTCGCGCTCCGGGTGTCCGTGGTGGAGCCGATGGCCGATCCGGGTGGTCAGCCAGCCGGTCCGGGGGGCGAAGACGAAGGTGAGCAGGAACAGGGCGGTCGCGACCAGCACGACGCAGGCCCCGGAGGGGATGTTCTGCCAGTAGGAGATGTAGAGCCCGATCACCCCGCAGGCCGCGCCGATCAGCGACGACAGCGCGACCATGACCGGCAGGCGGTCGGTCAGCAGCCGGGCGGTGGCGGGCGGCGTGACGAGCATCGCCAGGACGAGGATGTTGCCGACCGTCTGGATCGAGATCACGATCGAGAGGGCCAGCAGGAGCAGGAACAGCTGGTCGAAGCGCCAGAGCCGGAAGCCACGCGAGGCCGCGAAGGTCCGGTCGAACGCGACGGTCGTCAGTTCACGGCGGAACAGGAGCAGCGCCAGCAGGACCAGTCCGCCGACGGCCGCCGTCAGGACCAGGTCCTGCCGGGTGACACCGAGGATCGTCCCGAACAGGAAGCTGTTCAGGTCGCGGGCGTAGCTGTCCTGGCCCGAGATGATCGCGATCCCGAGCGCGAACATCCCGGCGAACAGGACGCCGATCGAGGTGTCGTGCGAGATCCGGCCGCTCTGGCTGATCGCGCCGATCCCGAGCGAGACGATCACCGCCGCGACCAGCGCCCCGACGAGGAAGTTGCCGCCGGTGACGAAGGCGATCGCGACGCCAGGGAAGATCGCGTGGGCCAGCGCGTCGCCCATGAAGGCGAGTCCCCGGAGCGTCACGAAGGCGCCGGTCGCGCCGCAGATCACCCCGACCATGACGATCGCGAGGAACGCGTGCTGCATGAAGGTGCGCTGGAGCGGGTCGATCAGCCAGCGCGACAGGTCGCCCGGGTCGATCATCGGACCCGATCCGCCGGGCGGTCGCTGTCGCTGATCCTTTGGGCCGACGGCTCGTCGAAGATGACGACCTGGCCGCCGAAGGTGGCCCGCAGCGTGGCCGGGGTCAGGACGTCGCGCGGGGCGCCATCGGCGATGATCGCG
>CADCWK010000103.1 GCA_902806375.1 uncultured Thermomicrobiales bacterium | reverse complement strand
ACCTCGTACCGCCAGGTATTTCCGGCCGAATCGCCAGGACTCGGGGCGTGTGGCATCTGGCTGCGCGGTCAGGGCCGGCCCGGCACGGACCACGTCCCTCTGGTCACGATGTGCTGCGGGATTTAGACGATCCGGGAGACCGCCTCACGGCCGCGACCGGCCCGACGACCAGCCTCTGTCCGGATCGCGTCGGCCAGCCGGGCGCCCGCCTGCCGGAGTTCGGCCGGCGTCAGGGCGGGGAACGACAGGCGCATCGCCGACCGGCCGCCACCGTCGACGTGGAAGACGTCGCCCGGCACGAAGCTGACCCCCGCGACGATCGCCGACCGCAGCACGTCCCGCGCCCGCAGGCCCGACTCCAGCTCGACCCAGAGCGAGAACCCGCCCTCGGGCAGCCGCCAGGTCGCCGGGACCGGGCCGCCAGCCGTCAGCCCCTCGACCAGGGCGTCCCGCCGGTCGCGGTAGGCCGGCCGGACCCGGGTGAGGTGGTCGTCGAGCAGCCCCTGCGCCAGGTACTCGGCGACGGCGGCCTGGACGACCGCGTTGCTGTCCAGGTCGACGAGCGCCTTCTCCCGCCGCAGCCGCTCGATCAGCGCCGCCGCCCCGGCAACCCAGCCGACGCGGAACCCGGGGAACAGCACCTTGGAGAACGTCGAGAGGTACGCGACGCCACCGTCGGCCCCGGCCAGCCCGAAGAGCGACGGGACCGGCTCGCCCCCGTAGCGCAACTCGCCGTAGGGGTCGTCCTCGATGATCGGGACGCCGTAGCGGGCGGCGACGTCCAGGACGTGCCGGCGCCGATCGAGCGCGAGGGTCTCACCGGTCGGGTTCTGGAAGGTCGGCAGGAGGTAGATCAGCTTCACGGTCCGGCGGGCCAGCAGCGCCTCGAGACGGAGCGGGTCGAGCCCGTCGCGGTCCCGCGGCAACGGCACGAGGTGGGCGTCGGCGGCGCGGAAGACGCTGATCGCCCCGAGGTACGTCGGCGCCTCGACGGCGACCGTATCGCCGGGGACGACGAGTGCCCGTGCCAGCAGATACAGCCCCTGCTGGCTGCCGGCGCAGATCAGGACGCCGTCGCCACCGACCTCCACCCCGCGGGCCCGCATCATCCGGGCGATCTCGTCGCGCAGCACCGGGAGGCCCTCGGCCGGTGCGTACTGGAGCAGGGCCTCGCCGCTCTGCCGGAGGGCGTCGCCGAGCAGGCTGCGGAACTCGGCGATCGGGTAACCCTCGGCCGCCGGGACACCGCTCGCGAGCGACAGCATCCCCGGTCGCCGCGCCGCGGCCTCGAGGTCGTCGAGGACGGCCTCATCGTCCGGCTGGGCCGTCAGGACATCGTCCCAGGCGAAGACCGGCAGCGCCGCGTCGCCGCTGGCCGTCGGCCGTCTGGCGGCCGGGATGCCGCTGATGACCGTTCCCCGCCCGACCAGCGGCGCCACCCAGCCCTCGGCCGCGAGGTTGCGGTACGCCGCCACCACGGTGGTCCGGTCGACTCCGAGCTGCTGGGCGAGCGTCCGCTCCGGGGGTAGCCGGGTCCCGACGCGCAGTCGGCCCGAGCGAATCCCCGCCGTGATCGCCTCTTCGATCTGCCGATAGACCGGCGTCCCGGACGACCGGTCGAGGGCGATACTGACCGCCGCGACCGGCGGCCGCCCGGGTTTCCCCGCCGGTCCCGCCGACCGGTCGCGCCGGATATCGTCGCCAGCCGGGCCGTCGCGCCGATCGAGTGTCACCATCGTCCCGTTACCCCTGGCCAGCCTGATCACCCATCACGCGACGACGGTCAGTATGCTACTGCCACGCCGGAGTGACTTCCTTCCGGCAGGACCTGTCCGACCGAGACGTTGAATGGGAGCCCAATGACCACGGTCCTCGCGATCGACCTCGGCACCTCGTCGGTCAAGGTCCAGATCGTCGGCGACGACGGCGCGGTGCTCGCCGGATCGAGTCGCCCCTACGCGACCCACCGACCGGCACAGGGCCACGCCGAGCAGGAGCCCGACGACTGGTGGCGGGCGACGGCGGAGGCCGTCCGGGAGGCAGTATCGGTCTCCGGTGGCCCATCGAGCGACGTCTCGGCGATCGGCGTGACCGGCCAGATGCACGGCACGGTGCTGGTCGACGACGCGCTGCTCCCCCTCGCTCCCGCGATCATCTGGTCCGACCGGCGGGCGGCGACGCAGGTCGCGGCCCTCGAGGCCGGATTTGGCCGGGCCCTGATGGCCACGACGACGGGTGGTCGCCTGGCGACGGGCTACCAGGCGGCGACCGTGGCGTGGCTGCGTGACGACCAGCCCGACCTCCTGGAGGCCGCCCGGTCGGTGCTGCTGCCGAAGGACTGGCTCCGGGCCCGGCTGACCGGCGAGGTCGCCACCGAGCCCAGCGACGCCGGCGGCACGGCCCTGTTCGACATCGCCCGGCGGGACTGGTCGCCGACCCTCCGGGATGCGGTCGGGCTGCGGCCGGACCAGCTCCCGCCCGTGATCCGGTCGACCGACCGGGCGGGGACGCTCTCCCGCGACGCGGCGGACACCCTCGGCCTGCCGCCCGGCATCCCGGTCGTCGCCGGGGCGGGCGACGCCCAGGCCGCTGCCCTCGGCGCCGGGGTGACGCGGCCAGGCGATATGCTCGTCACGCTCAGCACGGGCACGCAGGCACTCATCCCGGTCGCGTCCGTCCCAGGAGACCCGGACGGCACGGGCCAGACCGTCTGCACCGCGATCCCTCCGGAGTCGGGCGCGGGCTGGGCACGGGTCGCCGCGACACTCAACACCGGCTCGGCCCTCCGCTGGGCGGCGGCCACTCTCGGCTTCCGCGATGACCGGGCGCTGCTGGCGGCGGCGGGAGGCGTCCCGGCCGGCGCGCGGGGCGTCCTGTTCGTCCCCTACCTCGGCGGCGAGCGGTCGCCCTGGTTCGACGCCGGGGCCCGCGGGTCGTTCATTGGGCTCGCCGCCGACCACCAGCCAGCCGACCTCGCCCGGGCGGTCGTCGAGGGCATCACCCTGGCCGGTTCGCTGGCCTGGGACGCCATCGCCCCGCGCGACGACACCGCACCGGTGGTCATCACGCTGGCCGGGGGCGGTGCCCGCGACGCCCCGTGGCGACAGCTCGTCGCCGACACCTATGGACTCACGGTCAGGCACAGCGCGACCCCGGACCAGTCGGCCCGGGGCGCCGCTATCCTCGCGATCGCCATGCTGCAGGGCACGGATCCAGCCCGGATCGCCGATGACTGGCGACCACCAGCGGGAGACGAGTCGATCCCCGACACCGAACGGCACGGGCTGCTGCGGGCGCGACAACGGCTGCTGGCCGACGCCTACCTCGCACTCCGTCCGATCGTCGCGGACCTCGGGGCAGCGCCATGATGCCGACACGACGGCGCATCTCGCCTCGGCCCGGACACCGGGAGGCGCTGCGCCGCCCGGCCCTGGGGATGGCCGGCGCTAGCTCAGTTCGTGCCGCGCCTGTGCCTTCAGCTCGTCGACGACCCGGCGCACGTCCTGAGCTCGCGACCGGTCGATGACGAGAAGCGCGTCCTCGGTGTCGACCACGACGACGTTGTTCAACCCAATGAGTGCCACGATCCGGCCCGTCTCCGACCACACGACGCTGTCCCGCGTCTCCAGCTGGATGAAGTCGCCCCGGACGCTGTTGCCGAGCCCGTCGTGCTCGATCAGCTCGCCGAGGCCATGCCAGTCGCCGACATCCGACCAGCCGAAGTCGGCCGGGACGACGGCGACCTTCCCGTCGGCGGCGGCCAGCTCCATGATCCCCTCGTCGATGTTCATCGGGTGCAGCGTCGACCAGACCTCGGCCATGACCGGCTCCCGGTCGGGCGTATTCCAGGCATCGGCGATCCGGCCGACCGCCGCGAAGAGGTCGGGCTGGTAGACCTCCAGGCTGGTCATCAGGGTCCCCGCCGTGAAGATGAACATGCTGGCGTTCCAGAGATAGCGGCCGCTCGCGACGTAGGCCGTCGCCCGCTCGAGGTCCGGCTTCTCGTGAAACTGCGCGGCGGCGTAGGCGACCGATGGAGACGGCAGGTCTGCCGCCCGGTCGGTATGGGCGACGACCTCGCTGGTCCGCTCGATGTAGCCGTAACCGGTCTCAGGCCGGGTCGGCTCGATCCCGATCGTGACGAGGCGCCCGTCCTTGGCGGCCAGGCTGGCCGTCTGGACGGCCATCAGCAGCGTCGCCGGGTCGGCGACGTCGTGGTCGGCGGCGAAGGCCCCGACGATGGCCTCGGGGTCCAGCCGGGCGATCAGCGCCGTCGCCAGGGCGATCGCCGGGAGGGAGCCACGCGGCGCTGGCTCGACGATCAGCTGACCCTCGGGGACCGATGGCAGTTGCCGGGCGACCGAGGCCGCGTGGGCGGGCCCGCAGACCACCATCGTCCGGGTCGGGTCGGCCAGGGGCGACAGCCGGTCGGCGGTCTGCTGGAGCAGCGACCGGTTGCCGAGCAGCGGCAGGAGGAACTTGGGCCGCTGGGCCCGGCTCAGCGGCCAGAGGCGCGTCCCGGACCCACCGGCCGGGATGACCGCCCAGAACGAGTCGCGCCGCCGCCGCATCCGCGGGGCTCCGCCGAAGACCGGCTGTGGCCGCAAGCCGTTGTCCCCCGTGGTCATCCCCTGCCCGTTGCTCGTCATGATCCACTCTCGTCCCATGTCACACCGGCATCCCGAGTCCGATCAGAGCGACCAAACGCTCCGGTATTGTCTCATCTCTCCCGAGGGCCACGTCACGGACAATCGATCCGGATGCCCTTCCCGATGCCCGCCACACGTCCCGGGTCATTCCTGGTCCGCTCTCCAGGCTGTCGACGCGGGGGTCCTCCGGCACCGTTCCCCTCCGGGGACAGGAGATTCACTCCATACGGTTTCAGGCCGGGGTCCCGCCCCACCTGGGCGGCAGGGTCAGGATGGTCTGACACAGGTTGCATAAGGGTATTGACACCGATCGAAGAGGGAATATACTGGGAAATGACGGATGGCTCGATGGCTGCCGTCGTTTGGTTCGAGTTCGCTTGGATTGAGCGATGGAGGTTGTTCCCCATGTTGCGTTCACCCCTTCTCCCCACCGGTGCCCTCGCCCTGCGCCAGACCTTCGATCGGGCGCTCAACGAGAGTCTGACGGGAGGACCGTTCCAGACCCTCTGGTCGCGGATGGGCAGTGAATCGCCGGTCGCGCAGGTGATGCCGATCGATGTCTATGCGACGGATGACCACGCGATGGTCCTGGCGGCGGTCCCCGGCATGAAGCCGGAAGACCTGGAAGTCACGGTCCACCAGAACACGGTCAGCCTGAGCGGCACGATCAGCAAGCTGGTCGACACCGAGCAGGCGAAGGACATCACCTGGTATGTCCACGAGGTCGGCAGTGGCACCTATCGCCGCAGCGTGACCCTGCCGTTCCCGATCGATGCCGAGCAGGTGCAGGCGAGTTTCGAAGACGGGATCGTGCGGGTGATCCTCCCCAGGGCCGAGCGCGCCCGGCCCCGCCGGATCGCGATCCACAGCCGGCAGCCCGAGGCGATCGGCGCCGGTGCCACGGACGAGACCGAGGCATCCTGAGCGGCCCGGCCGAGACCGGTCATCGTGCCGGTTCGGCCGGTGAGATCCCAGTGACCGCGACACAGGCCCGAGCCATCTGGCTCGGGCCTGTGTCGTGAGACGATCCCCGCGTCGATCGACAGTGAGCGGCTCCAACTATGTCGTTGGGCGTCACGGACAGCCCGGGGGGTTCACCTACGTCAGCCCGCGGCGATGCCGACGGGCACGACGGTATCCCTCTCGTCACCTGTCGCCGCGGGGCTGTTGCCCCACACGGTGACCGAGTGACCCTCGATCGTGCCCTGCCAGAGCCGGACGGTACAGGTCCGGCGGAGCAGGTTCTTCCAGAGCAGGACGTTGGCGAAGGTCTCCTCGTCAGGGCTGAAGTGGGCGAAGACCGTCCCGGAGGCGACGAGGATCATCTTCTCCTTCGCCCTGCTGAGCGCGACCGTCAGGCGGCGGGGATCGTAGAGGAAGTCGGCCCGGGTCGCGAGGTAGCCGGTGTCGCTCTCCGTCGCGGCGAAGACCATCGCCCGTCGCTCACCCCCCTGGAACTTCTCGACCGTGTCCACGGCCGACCTTTCCCGGCCATCCTCCAGCGTCACCATCAGTTCCGGCACGGCTCGCTGGAAGGCCGCCCGCTGCGCCCGGTGCGGCACCACGACGCCGAGCCCGGTCGATGGGTCCAGATCGAGGTCGGCTGACAGGACCCGGAGGACCGGGCTCATCAGCGCCACTTCGAACGCGTTCCGGGTCTGACTGTCCCGCTCGTCGTGGGTGACGACGACCAGGGGATGACCGGGATCGAGGACGGCCGCGACGAAGGCGTCCGCCGTCCCGGACTCCGGGAGCAACCGATCCTGGTGGGAGTGGTAGTCGATCCCGTCGTGGATGTAGACCTGATCCCGGAGGAAGCGCGCCATGTCGCTGTGGAGCCGGAAGCTCTCGGCGAACCGGATCGTCGCAGGCGGCGGCGTCCGGCTCCGGAGCGTGTCGAACAGCGAACGGTAGGCGGCATACTCACGGAACGTCCGGCGGCGCTCACCCTCCCAGTCATGCTTGACGATCGGCGCCATCTGGCGGTGATCGCCGACCACGATGATTTGGCCGGCCGGGTCGAGCAGGCGGGCGGCCATGATCGCCTCCGGCAGGTTCATCTGCGACGCCTCATCCAGGACGAGGCAATGGATCGGCCGCTTCTGGGTCTTGTTCCCGACCTGGGGTTGGTCCAGCTTGCGGATCGAGAACGGCGTCGCGAAGAGCAGCACATACTGGTCGCGTTCCAGCCCTTTGAGCCCGACCCGGTCGTCCGGCAGGATCCGCTCGTCGGCCTTGTCCGGTCGGCCCCAGAGCGGCTCGATGACACCGGACGGGCGTTCCCGCGGGTCGCCCCGCAGGATCGGCACGTCGAGCAGCCGGGCGTCGAAGAAGCGCCCGAACAGTTCGGAGTGTCGTTGCTGCCAGGCCCTGAGCAGCTCTCGGACGCCCTCGACGTTCCGCATCAGGACGTCGGTCGCCGCGTGGGTCTTGCAGCCGGCGGCGATCCGGAAGTCCATTCCGGCTGCCATCGCCCCCTGCAGCCGGGCGTACAGGGCAAACGCGGTCGTGTAGCTCTTGCCGGTCCCCGGTGGCCCCTGGACGAGCAGGAACGGTTCGGCGCTAGCCGCCCCGATGAAGGCGTGCTTGGACGGCTCGAAGCCATGCAGGTGCCCGGCGTCCCGCAGCGCATCGAGACCGGCCATGAATTGGGCCTGCCCCGCTGCAGCCGCGTCGGGCCACGTCGCGGCGACTGGCTGGTCGGCGATCAGTCGCTCGAACAGCGTGTTCTGCCGCCCGTCGACGATCTGGGCGATGGTCTGCTGGAGAGCGCTCCCGTAGAAATCGTCCGGGTTCGGGTCAAGGGTGTACGTCTCGCCGTCCCGCGGCGGGCGAGGGTGGCCCGCGAACGTGTAACCGTTCTTGCTGTTCCCCCCGAAGTTGCCGAGGAGTTCCAGGGTGATGGTCGCCGATCCGCCATCGCCCGGAGGTCCCGTCGCTTCGAGCGACCGGATCGCGACCCGTGGGCCGTAGAGCAATTGTTTCGGAGTTGGCGTATGGAGGTGGCGTTCA
>CADCWK010000102.1 GCA_902806375.1 uncultured Thermomicrobiales bacterium | reverse complement strand
AGCGGGATGAGCCCGAGCAGTAACCACCAGGCGATGGGCCGATCGGTTCCGCCCCCATCACGCGGCCCACCGATGTTCGTCGGTCCCCCGACCCCTCCGACCCCTCCGACCGGCTGCGTCGCCGGGATGGCCGAAGGGACGACTGTCTCCTCAGTGATGGCAGCCTGGGACGGAGCCATCGTCGCGGTCGCGGTCGCTGTTGCCGTAGCCGTAGCAATCACGGTCGCCGTCGCCGGTGGTACTCCGGGCCCGGTCGCCGGCACCCGTCCACCGACTCCGGTCGCCTGGGCTGCCACAGCCTCTGTATCGGACTCTGTCTCAAGGTCCGTCTCGGACGCTGTCTCGGGACGCAGGACCACCCCCGTGTCGTCCGCCGCGGGGTCGACCGACCAGCCGCCCGCAAAGGCCATCCAGTCGAGTTCCGGGTCGGACAGGCGGGAGAGCAGATCGACGACCGCCACACGCTCGTCCGATTCCAGGTCGAGCCCGTACTCCTCGGCCCGTGCCGCGACTAGTGCGTCGAGGTCACCCGACCCCGTGGCATCGACCACGACGGACTGCTGGAGGGAGAGGACGAGACCGGTCGCCGCGTCGATCGCGTCGCCCCCGCCGCGGCTCTGACCGATCTCCGCGACGAGCGCCAGTTGCTCTAGGGCCAGCCCCCGGCGGGTCGGGTCGTTGCCCAGACCGGCGCAGGGTGACTGGTCCCACGTCTTGAAGACGCCGGTCAGCGCCGTCATGCCGAGGGCGGGAGCATCGTCCGGCGCAGCCACGACCAGCTGGACGTCGGTCAGGCCAGCGGTGACCAGCGCCAGCGCATACAGGTCCGGCGGGACGACCTCGATGTTGCTGGTCGCGACCTCGACGCCGGTCCCCGGCGGGCGGCAGGTCAGGGCCGTCGACGAGTAGGCGGAGTCGACGCCCGTGAGATCGAACAGACCGTCCCAAGTCTCGACGGTCTCGGCGACGGTCACGTCGAGGACGACGGTCGAGTCGGTCGCCCCGAAGAGATCGAGCAACTCGGCCCGCTGCGCGTCGCTGTTGCTCTCCCCGATCGAGACGATCGTCGCCTCACCGGTCGCGAGCGCCAGAGACACGGGCAGGAAGCCGGTCGCGGCCAGTCCGATCACCAAGGCCAGAACCCAGCGCCCCCCGGTCGATCCAGCTCGGCGGCGTGCGGTTGGACATCCCATCGTTCAACTCCCTGTCGTCGCGATCCCTCTGCGGCCCGGAGCCCCAAGGGCCCGAAAGAGGGTGTACGTACACCATCATAAACCGACTTCATCGTGCGGTTCAATGCGTACGTTCGCGGGTGACGGGACGTAGGATGATCCTCTCGGATTCCACTGTAGCGAAAAGACGGCCGGGAGCCACAGCGTTTTGCCATGATCCGATCACCGGCCGGCAGGACGTCCAGCCACTCGGAGGCAGCTAGACTCGTCGGGAGAAGTCGCGGCGAGTAGCCACAGGCGCGGCTCTAATAGCCCTCAGTCTTGTCGACCACGTTGCGGAGTGGCTCGCCCCGGGCGAACCGCCCGAGGTTGTCGATGGTGATATCAAGCCCGCGACGAGCGGTGGCGGCCGTGGTCGCGCCGTTGTGCGGGGTGACGATCACGTTCGGCAGATCCCAGAATGGCGAGTCAGCCGGGAGCGGTTCGGTCCCGTGCGCGTCCAGGCCAGCCCCGGCGATCTCCCCGCGGCGCAGCGCGTCGAGGAGTGCGTCGTCGTCGGCGATCCCGCCCCGTGAGATGCAGACGAAGAACGCCGTCGGCTTCATCGCCGCGAATGCCGCCTGGTCGAACATGCCAGCGGTCCTGGGGGTACGCGGGGTGGTTACCGCGACGAAATCACACGCTCCGAGGAACGTCGCGACGTCGTCAGGTGCGAACAGCCGGTCGACGTTGGCGACCGGGAGGTCGTTCCGTCGACGCATCCCGAGCACGCGCATGTGGAACGCCTGCGCCTTGAGGGCCAGGTCGGCGCCCGCGTTGCCCAACCCGACGATCCCGACCGTCTGACCGTTGAGTTCGCCGTGGGTGAAGCGATCCCAGCGGTGTTCCCGCTGGGCCGCCACCCAGCGCGGAACGGACCGGTTGAGCATCATCATGAGCAACATGGCGTGCTCGGCCAGCGGGATGCCGCCGTTTCCCGCCGATGACGTGAGGGCGATGTCGCGGCTGCGCATCGCGGGGGTGAGTTCCTTGTCGACCCCTGCGGCCGGGCTATGTAGCCAGCGCAACCGGGACGCCCGTTCGAGCAGATCGTCCGGCAGGGCACCGATCACACCGTCGGTCTCACCAAGCAGGTGTGCGACGGACCGGGCGTCCGTCGCGAAGGTCAATTCGACGTCCGGGGCGACCGACCGGAACCGGCCCTGACCGGCTTCGTCGTACGAGCCGATCACGATCACCCGCATGTGGACCTCATTTCAGGCCAGTCGTGGCGATCCCACGAATCAGATATCGCTGCGCCACCAGGAAGACGACCAGGATCGGGACCAGCGAGAGCAGCGACATGGCGAACAGCCGGCCGACGCCGGTCTGGCTCTCGGAATCGACCAGCAGGTTCAGGGCGAGCGGGACCGTATACAGATCGGTCGACGTGAGGTAGATCAGCGGGACGAAGAAGTCGTTCCACGTCCAGATGAAGGTGAAGATCGTCGTCGTCACGAGCGCCGGGCGCATCAGCGGCAGGATGATGTCCCAGAAGATGCGGAAGAAATTGGCACCGTCGACCATGGCGGCCCGGTCGAGATCCCGTGGGATGGTCCGGACGAACTGGACCATAAGGAAGATGAAGAAGGCGTCAGTAGCGAGGAACTTCGGCAGCAGCAGTGGATAGAAGGTATTGACCAGACCGACCTCGTTGAAGAACACGTACTGCGGGATGACCAGGACGTGGAACGGCAACATGACCGAGGCGAGGGTCACGGCGAAGTAGAACTTTCGCGCCCGGAAGTTCAGCCGGGCCAGCGCGTAGGCCGCCAGGGAACATGAGAACAGGTTGCCGATGATCGAGCCCGCCGAGATAAGCGTCGAATTGAAGAAGAAGCGGGTGAACGGACGGTTGAGCGCGGTCCAGCCCTCGGTGTAGTTGTCGAAGGTGAGCGCGGACGGGATCAGGCCCGGCTCGGTCAGCACCAGGTAGCCCGGCTTGAACGAACTGACGACCATCCAGATCAGCGGGTAGACCATCACCAGCAGGAACAGCGACAGGACCGCGTGCTTCAGCAGCGTCCTGGGGCGCTTCCGCTGCCACTCGAAGGTCGTCGAGGACGTCGTGGCCGGGGCGGGCTGAGTGTCCTGGACGAGCGTGTCGGTCATCAGTCGTCTCCGTAGAACACCCAGTAGCGGGAGAGCAGGAAGTGGATGGCGGTGACGAGGGCGATCGCCAGCATCAGCACCCACGCCAGCGCCGAGGCGTAGCCCATGTCATAGGAGAGGAAGGCCTGCCGGTAGATGTACAGGGTGTAGAACAGGGTGGAATCGACCGGACCACCCGTGCCCCCGGAGATGATGTAGGCCTGATTGAAGGTCTGGAAGGCGCCGATCGTCTGGAGGATCAGATTGAAGAAGATGATCGGTGTGAGGAGCGGGATGGTGATGTTGAAGAACTGCCGCAGCAGGCCGGCTCCGTCGACCCGGGCAGCCTCGTACAGGTCGTAGGGGATCTGGCGCAGCCCCGCGAGGAAGATCACCATCGGCGAGCCAAAGGTCCAGACGTTGAGGATGATCAGGGTCGAGAGGGCGGTATCCGGGTTCTGGAGCCAGCTGTCCATCTCGATGCCGAACTGACCGAGGGCCAGGTTGACGAGTCCGTCGTGACCGAACAGCTGGCGCCAGAGCACGGCGACGGCGACGCTGGTCCCGAGCAGGGATGGCAGGTAGTAGCCGCCCCGGTAGAACGCCAGCCCGCTGAGTCCGCGGTCGAGGAGCACCGCCAGCAGGAGCGCGAAGCCGAGCTGGAGCGGGACCGAGAACACGACGTAGCGGAGCGTGACGCTGATCGCCGACCAGAAGCGGTCATCGTCGACCATCCGCGTGAAGTTCTCGAACCCGATGAACTCGGGCGGGCTGAGGATGTCGTAATCGGTGAAGGCCAGGTACAGGGAGGCGAACAACGGCAGGGCCGTGATGAGGACGAACCCCAGTAACCAGGGTGTCATGAAGACGTGGGCGACGCCGTCCTGTCGCTCCGGCCGGTACCGCTGTCTGGTCTCGGGTTGCGGTGTCTTCTCTACCGTGGTCGCCAACGGGACACCCCCCGCTGAGCCGGCCGGAGCGCCGGCTCAGTCGCTTCCGATCGTCGGGCCGTACCAGCCGTACCCGTTCGGGCGAACCGGTCCCGGGTTATCTGGCCCGTTCGATCTCCGCATTGATATCGTCGATCATCCGCTGCGCCGCTTCCATGACCGTCGACTGCTCGTTGGCGATCTCTTCGATGGCGAGGGCCATGACGTCACGCCACGTGTTCGAGCCCGGCGGGGCCTCGAAACGGGGGTTGCGGGTCGCGGCGGTTTCAGCCTCGACGAACGTCAGCATCTCGGTCTCGGCCGGGCTGGCGAAGGCGAGCATCTCCTGCCGGACGCGCGGGTTGACGGGTGCGCCGAGCGACATGCCGGTCGTCCGGACGAATTCCGTGTTGTTGACGTTGTAGTTCATCAGCCGAGCGGCGGCTTCGACCTTGTTCTCCTCGATCCCCTGGTACATCGCGATCCGGGGCGTGTAGAGGTACTTGTGCCCTTCCGGGGCGCCTGGCATGAGGGGCATGGCGCGCTGGCGGAACGTGTAGTCCGGGAAGGATCGCGAGTCGTCGACGATGTGGTTGGAATTTCCCATGTTGGCGAGGACGGTGTCACCGATCAGCTGCCAGTCGGCCGAGGGGCCGTCCTGCTCGCTGAGCGACAGGGCCGCCCCGGCCCGGCGCAGGTTCTCCCACCAGTCGAACCAGGCGGCCACGGAGTCGACCGTGAAGCCGGCGGTGCCCTCCTCGGTCCAGAGTTGCTCACCCCGCTGACGGAGCCACGCCTCGAAGGGCAGGTCGGCGTGGGCGTTGTAGGCGGTGCCGCGGCGACCGGACGGATTGTTGGCGCTGTAGTCGATCAGCAACTGCGCCAGCGCGTCCCAGGTCCAGTCCGGGCTGGAAGCGTCGGGCACGGTCAGGCCAGCCTCGGTCGCGAATGTCTCGTTGAAGCGGAAGACCGGAGCGAAGATGGCGAACGGCATCGTGTTGAGGTTGCCGCTCAGGCGGAATGAGTCGAGCAAGGCAGCGTCGTAGTCGGAGAGATCGAGCGTCGGGACGGTGTCCAAGGGCCGGTAGAGATCATTGGCGGCGTACGTCAGGACCTGTGGTGAGGCAATCCAGAACAGTTCGGCCACGTTACCGGCCGGGATCTGGGTAGTCATCCGCTCCTGGAAAGCCGCATACTCGGCGGGTTCCGGCTCAACGTCGATGTCGGGATTCTGAGCCTCGAACGCCTCAAGGGCGCGAGTGTAGTTGGCCTGCCGCTCAGCGCCACCCCACCACCCGTACCGGATGGTCGTCTTCTCCTGCGCAGACGAGTGGCTCACCGATCGGTTCAGTGCGGCGGCGCCCAGGGTCAGGGCGGCGGTCGACTTGATGAGTCCACGACGACTCGTCCGGTACATGCTCTACCTCCAGTGAGATCGGGCGTCATGCCCCATCGCTTCGGCGCGTCCTTGCGCTCTGCATCCTTCTCGCGGAACCAGGGTTTCAGTCTGGCACAGGCGCTGGAACGCGTCAATGTAGTCAATGTCCGTGGCGCTTATCGTCCATCATCCGTAATAGTGGAGATAACGAGGACCTCGAACAGCGGAATCCGGGGAAGCGTGACATAGGCCGTATCCCCGTCCCGCTCCACCGGCAGGGTCGTCCCGGCCCGCAGGGCGCGGACCCTGACATCGGTCGAGGGGACCGTCATCGTCGCTGGTGCGATCGGGACGGGTGCCCGAAAACGCTGGTCGGCGTCGCCCGTCCGGTTCAGGAGATGGATCACCTGCCCTACCGCCGAGCGCCCATGGACGATCTCGATCTGCTCGGGGAGCGCGGTCCCGCCCGCCACGCCACTCCGTGTCGCCACACCCGGTGCCACTCCAAGCAGGGCGCCGACGAAGGCGTCCCGGTGGGCGCTCAGGCCGGTCTCCCGGTAACCCCGACCGACCGTCCATGGCATGACCGCGACGCGTCCAGCGCCGGAGCGGCCGACGACCAACCCGGGCTGATCGAGAGGGATATGGCCGTGACACTTCTCCGGTGGGCCGTAGGGGGCGCGCGACAGTGCCAGCATGCTCAACGCGGCGCCGGCTCGCGCCTCGACGCTATGGAAGGCACCGATCACCGGGACCGGGAACCCTCCGGTAGCCTCATCGCGGAGATGCAGCGAGCGGACGCCCTCGACCGTGTCACGGCTGGCCAACCGCCGGGCGACCGGCATCGTCGCGAGTTGGGCGCGGTCGCCGTCGAACCCGGATGAGCCGGTGGTGACGAGCGCCCCTCCCCCTTCGACGAACGCATCGAGCGCACTGACGGTAGCTTCATCCAGCGAACCCAGATCGGGCAGAACGATCGCCTGGTACTGGGCCAGGCCATGGGGGCCGGACGCCCGCCGTGCGAGCCGATCCTCGGGGATCACATCGAAGGGGACGTGCCGTTCCTGCAGCGACAGGTAGAGCCCCTCGAACTCCGCCCGGGCGGAGGCGAGCCGCTCCCCGGTGTGATGGAGCGGGTCGGGCCGGACCAGGAGCACCGCGGCGTCCGACGTCAGGCCGTCGTAGACATCGGCATGGTCACGGTGGAAGCGGGTGATCTCCCCTCCAATCCCGAGGCACTCGTAGTCGGTCACGTCGGGGGTGCCCATGATGTAGGTCGAGGGGATCGCGCCGCGAGAGATGGCCTGGATGAGGAACTGGGCGAAGTGGTGTGGTTCCTCCCCGGCTAGCCGGTAGGGCATGTCGAGGAAACCGACCGAGTTGACGAGCACCGGAACGTCAGGGCGGAAGCCTTTGGCAGCCGCGACGTGCTCGCTGGTCCGGTGGTGCCAAAGGGGCCGGCCGACGGCGTTGTTGGCCTCATGGAAGACGATGTCGGCCCGGTCGCCGAGGATCAGTGGGGCTTCCGGACGTCGCGCCGCGATGTGAGCCCGGATCCGGGCGGTGAGGTCGTCCAGCATCGACGCCGCGAACCGCCGCCAGGTTGGGTAAGCCGCCGATTGTGGTCCCACCGGGAGCGTCTCGTCTGGTGCGAAGGCTGCGAACGCTCGCCGGCAGGACAGGCACTGGCAGACGCCACGGTAACGCTTGGAATAATCGTGCTCGTTGTAGGACATCCAGTTGAAGAAGAAGCCGTCAACGGGATAACGATCGAGGACCTCGTCGACGACGTCCTGCAGCCGGTGCTGGTAGTAGTCCGCACTGGGACAGACACTGGTCAGTCCGTTGTAGACCTGCGGCTCGCCGTCCGCGTCGACGAAGCACCACTCGGGGTGCTCCTCGGCCCGGCGGTGGTCGATCTTGGAGAAGTCCATCCGGGCCAGTACCCGGACGCCGCTCCGTGCCGCGGCGGCGGTCGCGTCGCCGATCAGATCGCCGGACGGACGCTGGGCGAGGTGCGGGTTCGGCGTCTGGAAGGGCAGCGCGGTCGGGTAGTTGG
>CADCWK010000101.1 GCA_902806375.1 uncultured Thermomicrobiales bacterium | reverse complement strand
GGGGGTACCGGGCATGACCAACAGGAGCACCACCCACAGCACGGGGGCCGAAGAGGGTCTGGGCCCCGAGACCGCTCACCGGTCGATCGAGGTCGGCCAACCCAACCCTGCCGGCACCCGGTACGTCTGGCGTGGCCAAGCTGCAGCCGACATGATCAGGGCACACCTCCTTCGCCTCGAAGTGACCGACGACGCCTCCTTCGAGGCCGCGGCGGAGGTGATCCGCCGGCTCGAGGGCCGGGACCTCCCCCTGCTCGACGATACCGGGAGCGGCAGACCGGATGTTGACTCTGCGACGACTGTCGCCGTGACCCGGCGCTTCTTTGAAACCAAGCTCTTCCGCACCGTTTGGGTCGAGGAAGGTCTGCCTCCTCTCGCGGGCATCGGCTCTTCCGGCGATCCTGGCGATGAGCAGCGGACCGGACCCGTGCGACGCGCCGGACGACCCGACCGCACCGCCCCCCCGGCTCAGCGACGTCGCGGACAGCCTCCCGGCGGCCGCCGTTTCGATGCCGACCATTCCGTCCGCCAGAGCATCCCCCAGGGTCCGGCCAAACACGGGTAATTCAGCTGACCCGGTGAGCACGCGCAGTGGCCACGATGCCATGGAGCCAATCGACGCGGGGACGGTTGACATCGTCTGCCCAATGACGCCGGACCAGGACGATTGGCAGCGCTCTTCTCGAAACCGGGACTGTGCGCTCGCGGTCCTGACCAATGGGGGACTCGATCGCCTGCGCCTGGCCGACCCGCACCACGACGCGATGGCGCGACGGCTGGTGCTCGACCATCTCTCATCGGACGTGTTCACCTCGTTGAACGATGCCCTCGGCCGTGTGCTGGCGGCGAGCGCTCCTGCCCTCCCGACCCAGGATCGACGCGCCGTTGGATTGGACGCGGACGCGGACCAGGAGGGAAGGTAGGGATCTCCTCCCGCGTCCGTGGATCCGGGGTAGCGCGCCGCTCGGTCGTCTATGGCCGGGCAGGTGCTCTTCGGTTCGGCGAAGAGGCTGTGGATCGCCCTCGACGGTGAGGAGCTCCGGGCGTCCGGAAGATCCATGCGCGATCGTGTCCCTGGCACCTACCAGCGTTGCCCGAGGGTCCTGGGAACGTCTCCACCATGAGGGCACTGCACGGGGTACGCGTGTTCGTCACGGGGTCTTCATAACGAGCGCGTTCGACGGAGTCCGGCGAGGAGCAACCCGACCAGTTGGCGGGCGTCGTAGCGAGGGTCGCGGTCGCCGCCGATGCAGAGGTTGCCGATGCCGCGCATCAGGACGGCGGCGGGTAGATCGATGCTGATCTCGCCGGCTTCGGTGGCGGCGTCGAGCAGAAGGGCGCAGACGGGCACCAGGCGGTCGAGGAAGTAGGCGTGCAGCGTGTCGAAGCCGTCGCCGTCGGACTGCATCGCGGCGGCCAGACCATGCTTCGTGACCAGGAAGTCGACGAAGAGGTCGACCCACTGACCCAGTGCGGCGTACGGCGATTCACTGTTCGCCAGCAGGACCGGACCAGCCTCGGCGCAGGCCTCGACCTGGTGGCGATAGACCGCCACGACCAGGTCCGCCCGCGTCGGGAAATGGCGGTAGATCGTGCCCATCCCGACGCCCGCCCGGGCCGCGATGTCGCGCACCGGTGCGTCGACCCCGGACTCCACGAAGACGGCCGCGGCCGCGTCGAGCAGCGTCTGCTCGTTGCGTCGAGCGTCGGCTCGCTTCCGACCGGTCTCCTGCCGTGCCTGTGCCTCGCGTGCCGCCATGGATGTCGTCCTCCCCCGTGTCTTGACAAACGGAACAACGCTCCGCATAATAGCGGAGCAGTGTTCCGATTACGCAGTATGCCAGAACCGGATGCCAGGGGACAACCCTGGCGGCATGGCTGGGCGAACCCCCTGGCACGCGTCACACGAAGGAGAACCTGGAGGATCACGATGCAGAACGACACCGTCGCCCTGGTCACCGGGGCCAACAGAGGAATCGGTCTGGAGACGACCCGTCGGCTGGCCGACGCCGGACACCGCGTCTACCTGGCGGCCCGTGACGGCGAGCGTGGCCGCGCCGCCGCCGAGGCGGTCGGTGCGCGGTTCGTCCAGATGGACGTCACCTCCGACGACTCGGTCCGGCACGCCGCGAGGATCGTCGAGCGAGAGGCTGGCCACCTCGACGTGCTAGTCAACAACGCCGGTATCACCGGTCCCCTGCGCGATATCCGTGGATACACCGGCGACGACGCAGCCCTGGTGCTGATGACCAACGTGGTCGGTTACGTCCGGGTGATGCGGGCCTTCCTGCCGCTCCTCGAGCGATCCGCGGACCCGCGCATCGTCAACGTGAGCAGCGGGCTCGGCTCGTTCGGGCTGTTCCACGATCCCGCCCGGATCGAGTCGGGCGCCGGCACGCCGCTCTACGGAGCGGCCAAGGCCGCGGTGAACATGTTGACCGCCCGCTACGCGCGGCTCCTGCCCGGGATCCGCATCAACGCCGCCGACCCGGGCCTGACCGCCACCGATCTCAGTGGCGGCCAGGGTCAGTCGGTCGAGCACGGCACCGACGCCATCATCGCTTTCGCCCTTGGCGGCGACGTCATCCCTACCGGTGCCTATCGCGACCGCGACGGCGATCTCCCCTGGTAGGTCCAGGGTCGCCTCACACCTTGAAAGGACTTCCCATGTTCCTTATCACCGGCGCGACCGGCAACATCGGCAGCGGCGTCGTCAGCATCCTCACGGGACAGGGCCACGACGTGCGGGCGCTCGTCCGCAGCGCCGCTCGCGGCGACGTTCTCCCCTCCGGCGTCGACATCGCCGTCGGGGACCTCGACGACGCGGAGAGCGTGACTGCCGCCCTGCGCAGCGTCGACGGCGTCTTCCTCCTCCATGCTGGCACCGGCACCACCCAGACCCAGACCATGATCGACGCGGCGCGCACCGCCGGGGTGCGGCGGATCGTGCTGCTCTCGTCCATCGGCGCCCGCCTCAGGCCCATGCCCATCATCGGCGAGACGCTCGCCGCCCGCGAGGACCTGCTGCGGGCGTCAGGGCTCGACGTGACATACCTGCGTCCCAACACGCTCATGTCGAACGCGCTGGCATGGGCGGACGGGATTCGGAGCGACAACCGCGTGGTCGACCCGACCGGCCCTGGCCGCATGCCCGCCGTCGACCCCGCCGACATCGCGCGGGTGGCGGCGCGGGTCCTGACGGAGGACGGCCACGTCGGCCACGGCTACATCCTCAATGGGCCGGAGGCGCTCACCTCCCGCGAGCAGGTCGAGATCCTGGCCGATGTCCTCGGACGCCCGATCGAGTTCGTCGACGTCGCGCCTGAGCAGTTCGAGCAGGACAGCATCGCCCAGGGCACCCTGGCCCCGTTCGCGGGCGCCCTGCGAGACCTCAACGAGCTGTTCCGCGCCGGCCGCGCTGGGGTCATCACCGACGACATCGAGAACGTCACCGGGGTCGCACCCGGGACCTTCCGTGCCTGGTGCGAGCACCACGCCGGCGCGTTCCAGTGACCGACTACCCCGCCCGGGCGTGCCGGGAGGTCGTGCCAACGTGCATCGCACTCCCCGCCACGTCACGCATCCAGCGCTCGCGCGTCGGCGCCTGAGCCAGCCAACGCCACCGGAGTCCATCTCCACGAAAGGACACCTGCCATGACGACGACTACTCCCCAGAGCACCGCCCTCACCGACGCCTCGATCATCCCGGTCAACGCGTCCCAGCCCGTCCTCACCTACAGCCCCGTCGTCCTCGAGATGCCCGGTCGTCCGGTCAGCCTCCAGCTGAAGGTCTCGATGCCGGAGACCGGGAGCGACCTGCCCGTCATCCTGCTCTCCCACGGGCACGGCAGGGCGAACTTCCTCTCGTCGCTCCACGGCTACGGGCCGCTCGCCGACTTCTGGGCCGCCCACGGCTTCGTCGTGATCCAGCCGACGCACCTCGACTCGGTCACGCTTGGCCTGCGGGAGGCCGACCACCCCGAGGCTCCGCTCTACTGGCGGACCCGCGCGCAGGACATGTCGTTCATCCTCGACCACCTCGATGCGGTCGAGGCCGCCTTCCCCGGACTCGCCGGCCGGCTGGACCGCGCCCGCGTCGCGGTCGCCGGGCACTCCCTCGGGGGCAGCACGGCGTCGATGCTCCTCGGCATGCGCGTCCTCGACCCGGACGACGACCGCGAGGAGGACCTCCGCGACCCGCGCATCAAGGCCGGCGTCATCCTCGCCGCGCCCGGCGTCGGCGACGACGGACACCTCGCGGCCTTCACGGCGGAGCACTACCCGATGACGAAGTACATCGACTTCTCCACGATGAGCGCACCGGCGCTGGTCGTCGCCGGGGACAGGGACCTGAACCCCAACTTCTCCGACCGCCTGAGCTACCGCTGGGACGCGTACACGCGCAGCCCGGGCCCCAAGAGCCTGCTCACCGTCTTCGGCGCCGAGCACATCCTGGGTGGGATCTCCGGATACGACGCATCCGAGACCACCGACGAGAACCCCGAGCGCGTCGCCGCGGTGCGGGCGCTGGCCTGGGCCTACCTGCGCTCGCAGCTCTACCCCGGAGACCCCGCCTGGGCTGACGCGATCGCGGCCCTGGGACGCAGCCCGGAACCGATGGGTCGCGTGGAGTCCAAGTAGGCACCCTTTGGGCAGGCGATGCCCTCAGGCACTGGCCCGGGCAGCGATCCTCCAGGGATCGGAATCAGCGCGGGTCTGTGGTCCGACCCATGGATACGCCTGGCTGCCCGGAGGCCACTGAGAACGCTGAGGCGTAGTCATGGGCGAACCGCTCGAAGGAACGCGCCCGCCGGCCAAGGAGCGTGGGGACGTCGTCAGTGACCCAGTCGGAGTCGCCCTCGGCGAACAGGGCGAGCGCCTGGGCGTTCATCCCGGCGACGACCGGGGGGAGGCCCGCCCGCACCATGGCGTCCCGCTGCTCCTCGAAGCTGAGTGGCTGGAACGTGATCGTCCGGCCGAGTACCCGGGAGAGCGTCACCGCTGCGTCCGCGTACGAGAGCCGGTCGGGTCCGGTGAGCCAGTAGGTCTTCCCGGCGCGGGCGGCGGGTGAGGCGGCGATCGCCGCTGCGACTGCGCCGACGTCGCGGGTGTCGACCATGCCGACACGCCCATCACCGGTGGAGGAGCCGAAGCTGTCCGTCCCGGCGATCGCGGGCGCGAGCATGAGGAAGTTCTGCATGTAGGCGTTGTTCCGCAGGAGGGTGTAGCCGAGGCCGGAGGCGATCAGCCCGTTCTCGATCTCGGTCTGGGCGCGGCGCCGGGCGATGGGCGAGTCCGCCGAGGCCTTGCTGGTGATCTTGACGACGTGGCCGACGCCCGCGCGGACGGCGCTGTCGACGACGTTCAGCTCCTGGGTGGGGATCGCGGGACTGACGAGCACGACGGCCGAGACGCCGCGCATGGCCGCGTCGATGGTCGCCGGAACCTCCAGATCCCCCGCGACGACCTCTACTCCAGCCTGGGTCAGCGCCGTCACCTTGTTCGGGTCGCGCACCAGGACCCGGACGGGTTCTCCCTGCCGTGCGAGCAGACGTGCCGCCTCCGAGCCGACCTTGCCGGCAGTGGTGATGAGGATCATGGTGATGTCTCCATTCGGTAATCGGGTTGGTCGATATGGCGGCGAGGAGTGCCGACCGGCTCGCGATCGTCAGTCGTCCGAACGGGAATGGCATGCCGGTCTACGAGACCGGTGACCGCGATCCGCCCGGCACTTCACTCGCCTACGTGAGACCCAGCTGCTGGGCCTGAAGCCCGGAGTCCCAGAAGACGAACTCTTCGACGAGCAGGTCGCCGTCCCACCTGGCGGTCGTGGCGAAGGAGAGATCGAACGACCTTCCCGTCGGGGCGATCACGCTACCGTCGGGCAGAACCATCTCCCCGGTGAACGTGCCTGTGGCGCGGGTGATCACGGTGATCCAGTCACCACTGCCGAATTGCAGTGGGTATGGCTCGTTGGCGACGTGCACGTCGGGAAAGATGCGAAACATGGCGGCCATCGCCGCGGCGTGGGCCGGTTCGCCGCGGATCGGTTCGGTGCTTCCCGGCAGGTGCGCGACCATGTCGGGGTGGTGGATCGCGCGCATCGCGGCGACGTCCCGGGCGTTGAAGGCATCGTCACCCCGCTTCATGAGCGCGAGCAGGTGTGTCGTACGGTGGGTCGTCGGGGTAGAGCTCGTCATGGGATTTCCTTGTCGCGACCAGTACCGAATGGCCGCATATGACTCAAACATTAGAGTAGAGTACAAGTATATCACGACGTCAACGGGCGCCCTCACAGGCTGATCTCGGCGAGGGTCTCGTCCAAGAAGCCATCCATCCCGATGAGGCGACTCGGTCCGTGACCGTGTCCTCGTAGCTCGCGCGTTGCACGCTTCGTCATCTCCCGGACAGGAGCGGGCCGATCGGATGGGCCCCGGCTGCCCGTTTCCCGTGGCTGGGATCGACTCCAGGAATGGGGTGAGGTGCAGGTCCATGACAGCCCTGCTAGAGTCGACGCCATGACCAGCACCGGACTCCGCGAGCGCAAGAAGCTCCGTACACGTCGCCTGATCGCCGATACCGCCGCCCGCCTCTTCGCCGAGCGTGGCTATGAGCAGGTCGCCGTCAGTGACGTCGCGCGCGAGGCCGATGTCGCCGAGCAGACGGTCTACAACTACTTTCCGAGCAAGGAGCGACTCGTTACCGACCGCGACCAACAGCTGGAGGAGCGGTTGACCGGACTGATCCGCTCACGCCCGCCCGCCGTGACCCCCGCGGCGGCCGTCCGCGACGTGGTCCTCGAATCTGTCGCAGCGATCCGGGGGATCCCGCCAGAGGTCTGGCGTGGTGAGCTCGGCTGCCTGGCGGCGGTCAGCCCGACCGTCCGCCGGCTGATGCTGGAGTTGATTGACCGCCAGGCCGTGGCCCTCGCCGGCGCCATCGCCGACACCACAGTCATTTCCCCCGGGATCGCCAGGTTGCAGGGCATCGCACTCGCCAGCGTCTTCCAGATCATCATCAGCGATGCCGGCCGGCGCACCCACGAGGGTGAGAGCCAGGCGACGATCGCCGACGAGCTGTACCCGGTCATCGCGACGATTCTCGATGAACTCGACCGATGGTTCAGCGATCCGTTGACATCAGCACCGCGCTGAGCGGACGGGTGTCGTCACGTCCCGCCGTCCCCCGGAGAACCGAGCGACTGCCAGCTTTTCCGGCGGTCCTCAACGGATCCTGGAGGTCGCCGGTGCCCGTGATGCGACGGAGCCTCCCCGTTCTTCACTGGCGGCTCGGGGTCCAACGGATGCCGGCCGAGACGCCGGGAGGCGCGGCTCACCAGGAACGGCGAAGGCGCGGGCGCGTGACTCCATGCGATTGAAGCGGCTGACGAGCCGTCCGACTGGCCCGACGTCCGAAGCTCGCCGGATTCGCACATCGCCGGATCGGGGACGCAACGCCCGCGGGCGTGCCATCGTGGCGAGTGGACGATTGTCTCGGTTCCTGCGTGTGGTGGACTCGGGACGAATTGAGCACGGAACGGAATGGGGCGGAGATCGCCGGACGCCCTCCTCGCGGGCATCGGTCGATGCGGCACGACCATTTCGCCCCTCCAGGGGGACGGCAAGACGGTCCCCGCCTGCTCGGCGCGGCTGGTCGAGAGCGCCAATGGCGAGTGCGACGGCCCGTCAGCCGGACGATTTGCGCCGCTAGGTCCATGAGAACCTCGAATCCCTCGGCCTCGATGTGCTCGACCTGGTCGACCTGCGGCT
>CADCWK010000100.1 GCA_902806375.1 uncultured Thermomicrobiales bacterium | reverse complement strand
CGGCACCAGCGGCATCGCCCGTGTGACGAGCCGGCCGGCCGCTGACGGCCGGTCCCTATCCTTGGTCGGTGACCGACGAGCGTGCCGAACTCCGTCCGCCCCCGGCTGCTGCGGCGAGCACGGGACCCGTCAGCAACGCGCTCATCCGCGTGACCCGCCTCCACCGCGCGCGCGCCCAGCAGCTGCTCCGCACCGTCGGGCTGCACGTCGGTCAGGAGCTCCTGCTGATGCACCTGTGGGAGTCAGGTCCCCAGCGACCGACGGAGCTGATGCGGGTGTTCGACACCGACTCCGCGTCCATGACGCGCAGCGTCCAACGGCTCGAACGCGCCGGTCTGGTGAGCCGGGAGCCCGATCCGGAGGACGGTCGGGCCACGCGCGTCCGCTCGACCTCGGCCGGCTTCGCACTCCGCACGGTCATCGAAGGACTGTGGGCCGACCTGGAAGCCCTCACGACCGCGGGCATGAGTGATCGTCAGCGAGCCGAACTCCTGGTCCAGCTGGGGAAAGCGGAGCAGAGCCTGATCGCCGGCCGGCACTCCGCCGGGTGAGCGTCAGAGCCTCACCTCGCCGCGCCGTCTCGACACTGTCGCGCGGTTCGGTCGATGGCGAAGTGCCCCTGCAGCCACCGGTGCATCTGCTGCACTGCGAGCTCCGGGCCGGTCGGCTCGCTCGGGGCGATGGGTCCAGGACCATGCGTTCCCGGCACCTGGGGCTGCTCCGACTTCCGCTGACCCGGTCCGGTACGGGTGGCCAGGCGCATGAGCGGTCTGGGTCAGTGTCTCGACGTCGATGGGGTCATGCGGCCGAGGGCGTCCTGGCGTCGGCGGCGGTGGTAGGTCTTCTCGATCCAGCTGACGATCGCCAGGCGTAGCTGACTCGCGGCTGGTCCGGATGGAGTAGCCGACGATGCGCTCGGAGCTGGCGTCCTTGTCGCGCGGAGGTGGACGCCTTCGACAGGTTGCGAGACGCCGCGGCGATGAAGGTCCTCATCGCCTCGCCGTCCAGACGAGAGAGACCGCAGTCACACTCGCCCCTTGACTGTTTGACGCAAACGCCAGATAGTCGACACCCACGATGAATCTGGTTTCCCTCAGGGGCGCGGGAAGAGGCGGTACGCACATGTCTGTAGTGATCGGTGTCGATGTCGGCGGGACGTTCACGGACGCCGTACTGATCGATGACCGAGGTCGCGTCGTTGCCGCGAAGATGCCCTCCACCCCACCCGACTACTCGGTGGGCGTCCTGGACGTGCTGCGAGTACTCGCTGAGGAGCGGGGCGACTCGCTCGAGGCGATGCTCGCCGACGTGCACCACCTCGCGCACGGGACGACGTCATCGCTCAACGCGCTCGTCACCGGGAACGTCCCGCAGGTGGGCTACCTGACGACCATCGGGCACCGCGACTCCATCTTCATCATGAACGTCGAGGGGCGCTACCTCGGTCGGTCTCCTGAGGAACTCCAGAACGTCATGGGCCAGACCAAGGCGCACGCCTTGCTTCCCAAGAAGCTCGCACTGGAGCTCGTCGAGCGGATCGACCGCGACGGCACCGTCGTGGTCCGACTCGACGAGGACGCAGCCCGGGCGTCGATCCGGACGCTGGTGGACGCCGGCGTCCAGGCGATCGCAGTCTCGCTGCTCTGGTCCTTCCGGAACCCCGTCCACGAACAGCGGGTCCGGGAGTTGGTGCACGAGATCGCACCGGACCTCTTCGTCGCCCTGTCCAGCGAGGTCAGTCCCCGCATCCGCGAATTCGCCCGTAGCGCGACCACGATCATGAGTGCACAGATCGGTCCGGGGTTGCGCACGTACCTCGGGGCACTCGAGGAGACACTCCGCGAGCACGGGCTGGCCGGCCCCCTCTTGGTGATGCAGAGCAGTGGGGGCGCGGTCGCTGCGTCCGAGGCCCCACGAACGGCCATCAGCACCGTCGGCTCGGTGCTCACCGGCGGGGTCGTCGGTGCCGTCGCCCTCGGACGGCAGTTGGGGCACACCAACGTCATCGCCACCGATGTCGGGGGGACGACGTTCTTGGTCGGACTCATCGTCGACGGCGAACCGGTCCGGTCGAGCAACACCATCATCAACCACCACCCGATCAACGTGCCCACCCTCGAAGTCCACGCCATCGGCTCCGGCGGCGGCGCCGTCGCGTGGCTCGACGCCGGAGGCAACCTGCAGGTCGGACCGCACAGTGCCGGCGCCGTCCCGGGGCCGGCCTGCTACGACCAAGGCGGGGTCGACCCGACCAACACGGACGCCAACCTGGTGCTCGGCATTCTCAGTGACCGAGGGCTGATCGGTGGCCGCAAGGCCCTCTCGGTCGAAGCCGCCCGTCGCGCCATCCGCACCAGGATCGCCGACCCTCTCGGGCTGACCGTCGACGAGGCGGCCGCGGCGATCTATGCCGTGCAGAACTCCCAGACCGGAGACCTCCTCCGCAAGACGGTCGTCGAGACCGGACACGACCCCCGTGACTTCGTCCTGTACGCCTTCGGCGGAGCGGGGCCGGCCCACGCAGCGAAGTACGCCGCCGAAGTGGGGGTCCGCCAGGTCGTCATCCCGCTCGGACAGGTCGCGTCCGCCTTCTCGGCCTACGGGCTCGCCTCGTCGGATGTGGTCGTGGCGTCGGAATTGTCCGACCCGGCCGCAGTCCCGCTCGATCCGGCTCGAGCATCGAGCAACTTCGAACGGCTCGAGGAAATTGTCGTCCAAGCACTGGAACGTCAGGGCCTGAACTACGCATCCACGCTCATCGAGCGAGAGCTCGACATGCGTTACGCGGCCCAGCTCGCCGAGGTCACGACACCCGTGGAGAGCGGTCCGATCACCCAAGAGGTGCTCGACCGCGCCGCGGTGACCTTCGAACAGAAGTATGCAGAGATGTATGGCGCCGGCTCCGGATTCAGCGCGGCCGGAGTCCAGGCCATCACCTACAGAGTGCGGGCCACGGGGGTTCTGCCCTTCTCGTCCGACCTTCCCGATGTGAAGGCAGCTGACTCCACGGACCCAGTCCTCGCGCTGTCCGGCACCCGGCAGATCTGCATCGACAGCAACCTCGGATACGTCGAGACGAATGTGTACGACTACCGCGGCCTGCGGTCCGGCCACGTGGTCCCTGGGCCGGCCGTGATCGAGCTCCCCACGACCACAGCCGTCATCCCGCCGCGAACGACGGGCACGATCGACGTGCTCGGCAACCTCACGATCCTCGCAAACTAGGAGTCGACATGCCTTTTCCCGTTCCCGGTTCTGAGGTTTTCGAGAGTCGACCGATCGATCCCGAAGAGTTCCGGCAGCAGCTACCCGCCGCTCTGCGAGTCCACGAGGTCGATCAAGAGCAGATCGATGCCGTCGACCCGCTCACGTACGAAGTGGTGCGCCACAGGCTGTGGTCCGTCACCGATGAGATGGGAGAGGCACTCAAGCGGATGTCGGGTTCGCCGATCGTCATCGACGCGAACGACTTCGACTTCGCCATCAGTGACGAGCTCGGCCAGGAAGTTCAGGTCGGGCTGTACAACACCATGCTCGTCGGTGCCGTCGACCTGGCGATCTACTGGACGCTCAAGCATCGCGACGTCCGCGAGGGCGACATGTTCCTCTGCAACGACCCGTGGGTCGGGGGAGGGCTGCACCAGAACGACGTCATCGTGTTCCAGCCGATCTTCCACGACGGGCACCTCTTCGGCTGGACGAGTGCGATCTGCCACGAGCCCGACTTGGGCGGTGTCGGTCTCGGGTCCTTCTCGGTAGCCGCCCAGGACGTATTCTCCGAATCCGTCCCGACGCCGCCGGTACGCGTCGTGCGCGACTTCGAGTTGCAGGACGACATCGCAGACCTCTGGGTGCGCCGTTCCCGCGTCCCCATGCTGGTCGGCCTCGACCTGCGCGCCAAGATCGGGGCGAGCAACGTCGGACGCGAACGTCTGCTCGCCGTCATCGACCAATATGGCGCCGACACGGTCAAGGCTGTGATGAAGCGGATGATGAACGACGCTGAGTCCCGACTTCGCACGAAGCTACGCGAACTCCCGGACGGAACGTGGAACGCAACTGGTTACCAGGACCAGTCGGGCGCCGGAGACCGTGCCGTGCACAAGATCACCGTCGCCATGACGAAGGTCGGTGGACACCTGACCTTCGACTTCAACGGGACCGACCCGCAGGCCGGCATCATCAATTGCACGTACGCCGGTATGCGTGGTGGGGTGATGCTCGCTCTCCTGCCCATCCTCGCGGCAGACATCCCCTGGTCCGCCGGTGGGCTCATGCGGTGCTTCGACCTCATCTCGGAGCCCGGGACGCTGAACAACGCCACGTTCCCGGCAGCAGTCGCTCGAGGGCCGATCGGTCCGGCCTGGATGACTGGATCACTGGTGGCCGAATGCCTCTCGCAGATGCTCGACAGGTCCATGACGCTCGGCGAGAACGTGCAGGCGAACTGTTGTGGAACACACGACGCCGCTCTCCTGGCCGGTCTCGACACGCGGGGCAACCAGCCCGCGCCCTTCATCAACGTCCTGATGGAAGTGATGGCTGGTGGCTACGGCGGCCGGCCAGACGCCGACGGCATGGACACCGGTGGTCTGGCGTGCATCCCGATGGGCCGCATCCCCGATGTGGAGATGAGTGAATTCCTCTATCCCATCCTGGCGCTGTGGCGGCGCGAGGAGCCCGACACGGGCGGACCCGGCAGGCACCGCGGGGGTATCAGCGGATCGACCGCGATGATCCCGCACGGAAGCGAGTTCCCGTTCGGCGTGATGCTCGCTGCCTCAGGGAAGGCTGTGTCGCAGAACAACGGCCTGGCCGGCGGTTACCCGGGCAACACCGCCCGCGGCGTCATTGCCCGCGACGTGGACGTGACCGCAGCATTCGCCGCCGGAGCAGTGCCGACGACGCTCGGAGACCTCGGCGACGACCTGGATCTCCAGCAGTGCTACGCCGACACCGCCATGGGTGTCAACGATGTCTTCTTCCTGCAGTGGCAGGGCGGTGGTGGGTACGGCGATCCGCTCACCCGCGAGACGACTGCCGTAGCGCACGACGTCCGCGAAGGGAAGGTCACGCCGGCAGGTGCGGCCGAGAACTACGGGGTGGTGATCGACGCGGATCTCGGTGTCGATCAGACAGCGACCACGGAGATGCGGACGCGCATCCGGGACGAGCGGCGCTCACGCTCCACACCTGTGAGCCATGCGCGCGTCCTCGACCTCGCAGGCGGGCGCCGTCTCAACGACAACCTGGTGGAGATCTCAGGCGGAGGCGAATCGGAGGTGGCCTGCTCGCACTGCGGTCGTCGGCTCGCCGGCCCGGAGAGCACGACGCTCGAGGTGGCCCGGTTCGAAGGCCCGTCGAGCACCGCCGGACCACAAGTGCTCTCCGACCCCACCGTCTACGTGGACACCCCGGTCGTGTTCCGTCAACTGTGCTGCCCCGGCTGCTGGACTGCCATCTATTCCGGGATCGTGCCGGAGGGCCACCCCGACCATGCGACTGACCTCGGGCACCTTCTGTCACGCAACCGCACACCGGTCGATGCGGGCAGCAACGTGTCTTCTCGTGCAGGGGCCGGCGCGAACAGTTCGAACGACGGCAACTCCCCATGAGCGAGCTCGACGAGCGCCGCGTCGCAGTGGTCACCGGGGGAGCCGGCGCCATCGGCACCTCGATCGGCGAGGCACTCGCGGAGTCGGGTCACCGGGTCGTCGTCCTGGACCGGACCGGTGACATCGTGTGCGACCTGTCGTCGGCGGACTCGACTCGTGAGGCAGCCCGGACAGTCCTGGACCGGTACGGCCGATGTGACGTCCTGGTGCACTGCGCGACGGCTTTCGACCCCATGTCGGTCGCCGACTTCGACGTCCACCGCTGGCGCCAGGTACAGGCGGTGAACGTCGAGGCCCCGTTGCTGCTCGCGCAGGCCTTCACCCCAGGCATGCGCGATCGCACGTTCGGCAGGATCGTCTTCATCGGCTCGAACACCGTCTGGGAGCCGCCGAACTCGACCTTCCTGCCCTACGTCGCCAGCAAGGGCGCCATGCTGGGCGTGATGCGGACGCTCGCGGTGACCTTGAGCCCTGACGGCGTCGCCGTCACCGCGGTGGCCCCCGGCCTCACGGACACGCCGGCCTCCCGAGCCGTCAATCTCGACGGCGAGATCGAGGCCGTCGTCGGGATGCAGGCCATGAAGCGGCCGTTGGTCCCCGAAGACACCGCGCGCATCGTGGCCTTCTTGGCATCCGATGCCGCAGAAGCGCTGACCGGCCAAGTCCTCGTCGCAGACGGCGGGCTCATCAAACGCTGACTCGGTCAGCACCAACCGTTGGCATGGCTCGATGGCGGCGACGGGCGCGCCGGGAAGTCCGGTGCCCCGGCGACGCGCACTTCTGGTACGCGAATCACTGGGCATTTCTTGGAGGGGGCGGAACGTATGCGACGGGAAATAGATCCACGGGTGGTCCCCTATGGGGAGGAATTGGTCAGCAGGTACCTGGCCACGGGTGCGTGGAGCAGCAAGCCGACCGCGGAACGATTCCACGAGATCGCCGTCGAGCACGGTGACAGGACCGCGGTCGTCGACCAATGGGAGTCGTTGACCTATGCCGAACTGGACCGGCGAAGCGACGAGATGGCCGCCGCCCTCATCGACAGCGGCATCGTGGTCGGAGACCCCATACTCTTCCAGGTCAACAACAGCGCGCTCGCTGTTCTCGCTTGGTATGCAGTCCTCAAGGCCGGCGCGATCCCGGTTGCGACGCTGGCCAGCCACCGCAGCCACGAGATCGGGCACATCGCTCGACAGGTCGGGGCCGTCGGCCACATCGTGGATGCCACACCGGGCGCCAAATTCGATCTGGTCGCCTTCGCGCAGGAGCAGGCGACCGGGACACCGACGCTTCGGCACATCTACACGGTCCATGGCGATCGTGAGACACCCGCCGCCGTCGTCCGAAGGCTCGAGGACCTCGGCGTTGATGGCGGGCGAGTGACCGCGCGGCAACTCGTCGAGAAGGCGCAATCCACCATCGACCCCCGCGACGTCGCCGTCTATCAACTCTCGGGGGGCACGACGGGCGCCCCGAAGATCATCCCACGCTTGCACGGGGAGTACTGGAACAACGGCAAGCAGTGGGGAGTGGCGTTGGGAAGAGACGAGCGCAGTGTCACAGCGCACGCCGCACCGGTCATCCACAATGCCGGCATCACCTGCGGTCTGCACGCCACTCACTCTCTGGGCGGATGCATCGTCCTGCCGCCGCCCGTCAAGGACATCGCCCTGCGGATGATGGCCGCCAACAAGGTCGATGACACGCTGTTCGGGCACGGGATGTTCGGGTGGATCATGTCCGAGGAGTACGCGGCAGCCGCGCAGCACCTGCGCACTGTGGTGTTGTCCGGGGCCAAGGTCCCGCCGGACGTCTTCGAGCGGGTCGAGAGTTTCGGCGCGAGGGTCGGCCAGACGTTCGGGATGGGTGAGGGAATGCTCACCTTGACACCGTTCGCTGCCCCGCGACACCTGCGCAGCAGCACGGTGGGTGTCCCGATCGCCGCGGAGGACGAGATACGCATTCTCGATCCCGGTAGCGAGGCCGAGGTCCCCGACGGTCAGATCGGTGAGCTCGCGTGTCGAGGCTGGTACACGATCCCTGGCTACTTCGATGCCACGGAACACAATGCGCGAGCCTTCACGTCGGACGGGTTCTACCGGACCGGTGACCTCGCACAGATCACGGTCGCCGATGGCTTGCGATCCCTGTCGATCGAGGGACGGATCAAGGATCTCATCAACCGTGGTGGCGAGAAGG
>CADCWK010000099.1 GCA_902806375.1 uncultured Thermomicrobiales bacterium | reverse complement strand
CCACTTGTGCCCGATGACGTCACCGGTCCATATCCGCGGTGCGGGGTCATGGATCCCGCGAGAGAGCGGCTTGGGCCCCGGTACGATGCCGCGGATCCTCCGTGTCGTGTCATCGACGGACCGGGCCCGCTCTGGACGCATCCGGACATGACGCCTGGTCACCCGGCCCGATAGACCCCATCCGCGCGGCCAGCATCAGTGTGGCGATTGCACCCCGCCTGCTGCCTTCGTTGTCCTCGAGCCCGACCCACGATGGGGATCGTGGAACGAGATCGATGGTCATGGAGGGATGTGGTCGCGAGGTCCCAAACCCTCCCCACACCCTCTCCGGTTCCCGTCGACCGTTCAGCCCGGTCGGGCTGCGCGTCGTCGGTCTCGGCTCGCTTCGCCGCCCGGTGAGGGGCGCTCGCTGCGGGCGGCCTCGAATCCCTGCC
Source organism: uncultured Thermomicrobiales bacterium (assembly GCA_902806375.1). Taxonomy (GTDB): domain Bacteria; phylum Chloroflexota; class Chloroflexia; order Thermomicrobiales; family UBA6265; genus CADCWK01. The sequence goes on along the minus strand of CADCWK010000099.1, from coordinate 7,423 downwards.
GCGAACCCAATGATCGTTGGGCTATAGCTCCACCAGGAAAACGACGAGAGGCGGAGCCGTCTGGCTCCGCCTCATCAGTTCTCGCCCATGGCGTCAAAAGACGGCGCTAGGCGCCGTAGTCCCGGGAGGCCGAGTGATAGCCATGCAGCGGGCAAGCGACGCCCTGGGGCTGACCGACGCGCGGGCCCCAGTTGGTGGCGACCCAGTGGCGGTTGAAGAACCGCATGACGATGTCGATGATGGACATGGCAGATCCCTTCACGCAAACCATTAGGCTCAGTGGGGCGGGCGCCTGCCGGGACCGTTCCCGCCTGCGTTGCGTTAACGCTATGTAAACAGTATATCCGCACTGCTCACGGCCGACAAGCCCGGAACGGCGGATCGGCGAACACGCCGGTCGAGTCGTCGGGCCGAATCGCCAGACCATGCGGTCTCTACTCGCGCATCCGGGCATCCGTCGCGAGTCACGATCTCAGTCCCCGTGTTAATCGATCGGCCGATCTGTTAGCACGAGGGTTCCCCGGTCGGTCACCCGGATTTCCGGGATCACGCTGAGCGACATGAACGCCAGCAGCCCGAAGGGGGAATCGAGTGGGCTGCCGAGCACCCGGGCGGCCGCTTCGAGTTCGGCGTACCCGGCGGCGACCTCCGCCAGCGGTCCGTCCGAGAGCAGCCCGGCAATCGGCAGGGGCAGATGCCCGAGAATGCGGCCGTCCGCGACGACGGCCAGCCCGCCCTGGCTCTCGGCAACGAGCGCGATCGCCCCAAGCAGGTCGGTCTCATTGGTCCCGACGGCGACGATGTTGTGAGCGTCGTGAGCGATCGTGCTGGCCAGGGCGCCGCTTCGCAGGCCGAACCCGCGAACCAGCCCCACTCCGACCCGTCCAGTCGCGTGGTGCCGTTCGACGGAGACGAGCTTGAGCAGGTCACGGGACGGGTCGGCCCGGACCCAGCCGTCAATGACCAGCGGCTCGACGGCGATGGCGGTGGTGACGATCTGTCCCGGAGTGACCTGCACGGCGAGCCGGGCGTCCTCCGGCGCCAGCCGCAGGTCACGGGTCGTCAGCGGGGCGACCCGGACGGTCTCGCGGAGACCCGGCGCCGCGTCGGCCGGCGTCGGCAGGGGCACGACCATCCGGCCGTCCTCCGCGACGACGTCGCCCTGGTAGAGGGTGGCCGCGACCGTGACGGCGGCGAGGTCGCTGATCAGGACCAGGTTGGCGTGGTAACCGGGCGCGACGGCGCCGATCCCGTCCAGCCGCCAGTAGTCCGCCGTGTTCCAGGTAGCCATTCGGATGGCGCGGACCGGGTCCAGGCCGGCGGCGATGGCCTGCCGGAGGATGTCGTCGATGTGCCCACGGTGCAGGAGCGTGTGGCAGTCGCGGTCGTCCGACGCGAAGCAGGCGCGCGGGTACGTCGCGTCGGTGACGAGCGGCAGGAGATCGTGCAGGTTCTGCTCGGTCGACCCCTCCCGGATCATGAGCATCAGTCCCGCCCGGAGCTTGTCACGGGCTTCCTCGACCGACGTCGACTCGTGGTCGCTGGTCGGGCCGGCCCCGGCGTAGGCCTGGAGGGCGTCGCCCCCGAGCCCTGGTGCATGGCCGTCCCGGCGGAGACCCGCGGCACTGGTCAGCTTGGCGGCGATGTCCGCGTTCCCCGCGAGCAGCCCCGGGAAGTCCATCATCTCGCCAAGCCCGACGACCTCCGGCCATGCGAGCGCCTCAGCGACGACGTCCGGGCCAAGGGTCACGCCGGGGCTCTCGGCCGCCGAAGCCGGGACGCAACTCGGCACCGTGAAGGCGAATCGCATGGGCAGGTCCCGCGCGGCGTCGCGCAGCGCCGCCATCCCGGCGAGCCCGGCGACGTTGGCGATCTCATGGGGATCAGTCACGACGGCCCCGGTCCCCCGCGGGACGACCGCCCGCGCGAACTCGCTGACCCAGACCAGGGCGCTCTCGACGTGGACATGGCCGTCGATGAAGGACGGCGCGACGAGCATCCCGGTGGCGTCGATCGTCTGGCGGCCCTCGTACCCCTCACCGATCGCCGCGATCCGGCCATCGATGATCGCGACGTCACGCCGGAGCAGTTCCCCGCTGTGGACGTTGACCACCGTCCCGCCCCGGACGACGAGGTCGGCCGGTGCCTGGCGCTGGGCGACGGCCAGGCGCCGACGCCACATCTCCAGTGGCTCCACGACGGATTCCCGATGGACGGCGTCGCGCGTCATGAAGGCTCCTGTTGCTGGTCGGCCGGTCTCGCGGGTCCCAGGAGGGGCAACGGCCTCGAGCGCCATGGTCCCGGACCGAGGTGGATCGAGGTATCGACCCGGTGTAGGCAAAAACCGCCGTCACTGCCCGGTACGGCGACGGGCGACCGGCGGGGTATCCGGCCGCATGCGTCGCGAGAGCGAGGACGACTGGACCGATGAGGACGGCCGTTCGCTACCGGCTGATGTGCTCCTCGACGAACGAGAGCAGTTCCTCGAGCTCCTCGAAGTGCTCCCGGACGAACGGACCGACCGCTGCCGGGTCGGCGCGGGGCAGGACGTACCGGACGGAGACGGCCACGCCGGACTCGACGTCGTCCCACGATGCCTTCTGGTGATCTGCCAAGTAGCCCCGGGCGACGCGCGGGATGAGCATCCGCGCCAGGCGCTCCAGCGAGCGCCGACGGTAGGCGTTGTCCTCGTCGGCGTACATCCCTGGCGAGGTCGCGGCCATCACGACCTCGTAGTCGCCGTCGTCGAGTCGGACGTCGACCCGGCCCTGCTCGTCGTCGGACGCGACCGCCCAGCGGTTCTCGTCATCCAGCGTGATATAGGCGTAGAGCCCGACCGCCTCCAGCGAGCGCAGGACCGGACGCAGCGCCGCGTGGGCCGCGTCGCGTTCGGCGATGGCGTCGTCACTGCGCAGGGCGTCGATGGCGATATCGACCGGTTCGTCCTCCCGCGCCCTCGCCGGCGGGGCGGCGGGCTCGTCCGCCTCGTCGTCGCCCGGGATGTCATCGATGTCAACCAGGATCGACGGGTCGTTCGCGTCGCCCCAGGCGTCGGGGAGCAGGTCGGGCGTCGGTGACGGGTCACCCTTCGGCTGGGCGCGGCCGCTGGAGGGTGCCCCCGGTTGTCGCCAGAGCGTGACGAAGCCCTCGTCGAAGGGCGATGGGCGTCGATCGGGATTGGGTCGGCGGGGATGGTCGTTGCTGCCGTCATCGGTCATGGTGCGTACTCCGGCTGGAAGGTCGTTGGGAGCGGGATGCCGCGGGGGATCGGTCGGTCGTCTGTTTGGGTCGGGCCGGGTGGCGGATCGTGACCGCTGTCGCAGACTCCGGGCCCAGATGACACGCGGCGCGGTTCCGCAGCGGCGACTCAGGCCCGGACCGAACGGAGACGGGCCGAGGATCCGCCGCCCGCCGGCAGCGGCTCCTCCGGGAACCGGGCCAGCCGGAAGGGATTGTCCTCCGGCCCGCGGATGCCCACCATCAGCTCGGCCAGGAGCCGGGACCCGGCCGGGGAGGCGATCACCCCCTGGCCGCTGTACCCGCCGTTGATCCAGATCCCCCGGCGGTCGGACAGCTCGTCGATGATCGGGCCGCCGTCCGGCGTGACATCGAACTGCCCAGCGACGAGATGCCACCCGGAGCGCGGCAACTCGGCGGCCACGGTCCGCCAGAACGGGGAGACGCGCTGGACGCCGTTCGGGTCGCGCAGGATCGACTCTGGGAAGCTCGGGTCGACCGGAACGGGGGACAGCGGCGGACCGCTGGACACGTCGCGGGGCCAGGCCAGCACCGCACCGTCGCGACCGGGCCGCCAGTAGGCGCGCTGATCGAGGTCGACGGTCAGGGGCGCACCCTGCGGGATGGCGGGGTGATGGCCCACCGTCAGCCGGTGCCGCCGGTAGAGCCGGATCGGCAGGGGAGTCCTGACCAGGGTCCCGATGAAGGGGCCGGTCGCGATCACCGCGCGTTCGGTCGAGATCACGCCCCGGCTCGTCCGCAGACCCGTCAGGCGGCCATCTCGGACGACGAAGTCCTCGACGGCCGTATCCAGGCAGATCGTCGCGCCGGACGCCCGCGCCATGAGTTCGGTCGCTTGGACGGCATCCAGCCAGCCGTCCCCCGGCCGGACCATGACCGCCGTGACGGTGGGCGCCAGCCATGGGTGATCCCGGCGGGCGTCGTCGCCGGGAACGACGACGGCATCGACGACCCCGAGGGCCCGCTGCCGGTCGACCAGCGCCTGGAGGCGGGCGACGCCGTCGGCCTCGAGGGTCGCGAACATCCCGCCGTGCCGGGCAAAGCCGATCTCGCCCTCGTCATGGCCCAGACCTGTGCGGGCCGCGAAGTCTCCATAGAAAGCCAGGCTGTCGTTGACGAGCGCGACCTCCGCCCGGCTGCCATAGTCGCTGCGGACGTTGGCGGAGGCATTGGCGGTCGTGAGGTTCGCCAGCGCGTCGGCGAGCTCGACGATGACCGGGTGCAGGCCCTGCCGGGCCAACTCCAGCGCCGTGGCGGTCCCGACGATGCCGCCACCGATGACGACCACGTCGGCGACCGGCGGCAGCGACGTCGTCAACCCATAGTCGCGGCGCAGCCGGGTCACGTCGCGGGCATCGCGATCGGCACGGCGGGGGGCAGCGTCGAAAGCCATCGCAACCTCGATCCGGGACGACGGGGTCCATGCGCCGGGGACCGTCCGGGTGACCGTTCCGAGCGGCAGTGTAGCCGACGCGCCAGCGGGCCCGGAGCCGCCCGCCCGCTGGCCCGATCGACGCCGGACCGGATGGTATCCTGCGGCCATGACCGAACGACCGTCCGTCCCGACCCGCCGCTCCCCCGGCCCCGCCAAGACGGGATCCTCCCGATGATCGACACCCTCTGGATGGCGCTGCGCCTGGCCGTCGCCGTGGTCCTGCTTGTCGCGGCGATTCCGAAGCTCCGCGATCTGCCGGGATTCGCCGGTGATCTGGGTCGCTACCGGCTGGTCCCGGGGCCGGTACTCCGGCCCGCCGCCGGACTCGTCGTCCTGGCCGAACTGCTGGCCGCCGGGCTCCTCGTGGCCGGGTCTCCGGCCGGATTCTGGCTGGCCGGGGGGTTGTTCGCCCTGTTCGCGGCCGCGATCACGAGCGCCCTCGCCCGCCGCCTGGCGATCCCGTGCGGCTGCTTCGGTGGCGGCGACGTCGTCTCCCGCACCGCCCTCGCCCGGGTGGCACTACTGCTCGGTGCCAGCGTCACCGGGGTCGCGCTCGGGCTGACCGGTCCGGCCCCGTTCGTCTCCGGCTGGGACCTGTCGATGGCGGCGACGCTCGCGGCCGGCGGCCTCGTGCTGGGCCGGCTGTGCCTGCTGCTGCCGGACCTGCGGGCGGCGATGGGCACCCCGTCGTCGACTCCCACCCGCGACGGCGCATCGCCGGGGGGAGCGAGATGACGACCGCGTTCTACGTCTCCTTCATCCTCCTCTGGGTCGTCACGATCGTGCTGTTCCTGATCGTGCTCGGACTGGTCCGCTCGGTCTACGACCTCCGGCGACAGGTCGCCGTCGCGGTCGGCGAGCCCCGCCGGGCGCCCCACTTCCAGGCACCGACGCTGACCGGCGAGATCATCGACACCCGCGACATCGCCCGGGCGCCCTACGCGCTGCTGTTCGTGACACCCGACTGCCCGAATTGCCGCCAGGCCGTGACGAGTCTCGGGCCGGTCCGCAAGCGGGTCGGCAGCAACATCGTCATCCTGTGCAACGGCGACGCGGACGCTTCGGCCCGCCTCGCCCGGCTGGTCGAGCCCGGTGTCCGCTTCGCGCTGGACGAGGGCGGCGCCGTCGGTAAGGCCTTCGGGATCACCTCCTCGCCGATGACGGTCGTGGTCGACGAGGAGGGGCAGATCCGCTCGTTCGGCGGCCTGATGACCCCGGACCTGCCCGAGCCGGAGCCGGAACTGGTCGTCGCGGCCGGGGTCGCCCGCCGGGACACGGCGGAGCCGACGCGATGACGGCCCCGCCAGCGACTGGTGAGGCCGACGAGGTCGCCCGGCGCATCCGCCTGGTTGCCGTCCTTGTCTCGTCCCTCTCCCTGCTGGCTGCCCTCGCGGCCCTGCTCGTCGCGCCCGGCTACACCCTGCTCGGGGTCAGCATCGCGCTGGGCTCAACCCAGCTCGCCGGGTACTGAGGACAGTCGCTCATCGGAGCGCTGGGGCCGCCCGTGAAGGTGGACGGATTACGCCGAATCTGGTTGCGGAGCGTCACCGCCTACACCCTCGCCGGGGCCTTGGCGAGCGGCCTGGTCGGTGTGTCCGCCGGGTGGCTCGGGTCGCTGATCCCGGGGGGCGACGCGATGCGCGCCGTCCTCGTCGTCGCCGCGCTGGTCGGCATCTGGGTCGCCCTCCGTGAGGCGATCGCACGTACGTGGCCCATGCCGCAGATCCGTCGCCAGACCCCGGAGACCCTGCGGGTGCGGTACTCCGCACCGGTCGCCGCCGCGCTCTGGGGGTTCGACCTCGGCCTCGTCTTCTCGACCTGGCTGACCTTTGCCGGGCCGTGGTTCGTGTTGGCCGTCGCGCTCGCCCTCGGTGACCCGCTGGCCGGTGCGGTGCTATTCCTCGGGCACTGGCTGGCCCGGGCGGCCTGGCTGTGGCTGGCGCCGTACCTGCTGACGAGCGCCCGGGTCGGGCCGGAGTTCTCCCGTCAGGTGACGAGGACGATCGGGCTGTTCCGCACAGTCCAGGTCGTGGCGGCCACGATCGGAGTCGTCGCCGTGCTCCGGCTGGTGGTAGGTTAGGCGTCATGGGTTTGGGCAACAGGCGACCGGGGTGACGACGATGACGCTCGATGGGATCGGCATGGCGATCGCGGCCCGGCTCAACCGCCGGCAGGCGCTGGCCGGGCTGGGCGGGACGATGCTGGCTCTGGCGGCCGGGGCCGTCCGGGCGTCGGCCAACCCACTGCCGGAGACCGGGTTCGGCTACTACTGCTGCAGCCTGTGCCGTCCACACTCCGAGACCTGCCAGGCCGAGTGCACGGGCTATCTGTACTGGTGGCGCTGCCCCTATATGCGCTGGACGTTCCTCTGCACCGAGTGCTTCAGCGGCGACAACGGCTCCTGCTGGGGCTGCGACCAGGCCCTCTGCTCCTACTACGTCCAGGAATCGTGACCAGCCAGCCGGCGCTACCGGTGAGCACGGGAGTGGCACGATGACGACCGATCACGGTGGGGACATCCGGAATGCGGTCCCGGCGTCACAGGCCACCCTGGCCTTCGCCGACTTCGGCAACCCCGCCATCCCCCACCGGACGGAGACCGGCGCCGGGACGCTCCACATCGTCTCGTCCTGGGCCTTCGGTGGCCTCGCCCGGCAGACCGGCGGCGACCTGAGCCTGGCGATCGAGTTCGCCCTGCAGCTGGCCGGCTACGCCGCCGGCGGCTTTCTC
>CADCWK010000098.1 GCA_902806375.1 uncultured Thermomicrobiales bacterium | reverse complement strand
CGGGGTCGCCCGGTCCACCCCCGCCTCGCGCCGGCGGGTGACCCCAATCGGCTGGTCGCGCGGGACCGGCGTGGTCTGCCAGATCGGCTCGGTCATGGTCGTCGAGACGGCGTACGTGGCGGTGCCGTTCATCCGCTCACCGACTCCGCCCGTGCCCTGCATGGTCGACCGGGCCGCGGCGAAGCCGTCGTCGGTGACCCGGCCAGCCAGCATCACGTCCGGGGCGAATAACCCCTCGCATGCGTCCTGGCCCATGTCGTCGTGTCAGAAGGCGATGGGTCACTCGTGTGGTGCCCCGATGACTCCCTCTAGCGGGATGGATTCCGCGACGCCGAGCCTGCGCATGGCTGGGCGTCGTCCTGGCGGGCCCGGTCCGTCGGGGATGTGGGATGGTGGGTCCGTGGGCGGCTCACGGGCCGAGGAACGCGGTGAGCACGGATGGGCGAGCACGGGCCGTGGCAGACCCTGAAGGCTCCGCCGTCGCACACCCCCAGGGCGTCGACGCTCCGCGGGCTTCGCCCGGGCCGGCCTGCTCGTCGATCGCGGGCCGGCTTGGGCAGGGAGGGGATCAGGCAGTGATCGCCTCGGTCGCGGCCAACTCGTCCAGGCGGCTGAACTGGCTCTCGGTCCCTTCGGTGACGCCCATCTCCAGCACCTTCTGCAGGTCGGCCTCGGTGGCGTAGTCCGTGTGGATCGTCAGGTTGGTCCGCCCGCCGGCCTCGGCGAACTCGATGGTGATCGTGGACTGGGGGAGTTCCGGGTTGATCGCTCCCGACTCGTCCGAGAAGGCGTCGGTGTAGACGAGACGATCGGTCGGCGAAACCTCATGGTAGGTGCCGAGTCCCCACGCATCGCCCCACTCGGGCGAGCTCATGCAATAGTGCCAGGTGCCGCCCGGCCGGACATCCATCGTCACGATGCGGGTCTGGAAGCCGACCGGCCCCCACCACTTCGCGATCTGTTCAGCCCTCGTGTAGGCGTCCCACACGAACGCCTTCGGGGCGGCGAAGCTGCGGGTGATGGTCAGGCGGGTGCCGTCGACGCTGGTCTGGATGTCACTCACGGGAGTTCCCCTTCTGGATATCCTGCAGGTGGTCGTCGAGCCGGGAGAATCGGTCCTCCCAGAACTCGCGGTACTGGTTGAGCCATGTCGTCACGTCGCCCAGGGGTGCCGCCTCCAGCCGGCACGGGCGCCACTGCGCGTTGCGTCCGCGGGAGATCAGCCCGGCCCGCTCCAGCACCTTGAGATGCTTGGAGATCGCCGGGAGGGTCATCGCGAACGGTTCGGCCAGTTCCGTCACGGTGGCCTCCCCGTTGGCCAGCCGGGCAAGGATCGCCCGGCGGGTCGGGTCGGCCAGCGCGCTGAAGGTGAGACTGAGCGGGTCGGGTGGCATCCTGTGTTTCACCTTCCGGTAAATTAACCGTATGGTGAATCATAGCCACCCGGTGGACGATGTCAAGGCCCCTCGCGCGCGGGATTCGGCGACGGTGATCGCGGCTACCGACTATGGTCGCTTGACCCAGGGGGCGGACCCTTCCGGAGCGGCGTGGTACGCTCCGGACCGCCTCCCCAGGAACCCTCGTCGCGACCCGCCTGCCCACGCCTCTCGATCAGCCTGTCCAGGAGCCCCGCCGTGACCCACCGCCCCATCGAACAGCCCGGCACCCCGTCACGGATCATCCGGCCATGGGCCAGTCGGCGGGTCTCCCGGCGGCAGGCGATCGGTGGGGTGACCGGGCTGGGAGTCATGGCGGTGGTGACCGGCTGCGGTGGCTCCGGGTCCGGGGCAGCCCCGGCGGCGGTGATCCCGACCCAGTCCGCCGAGATGGCAGTCGTGCAGCCGACGGGCGCAGGGGTGCCAGCGACGGCCGCCCCGGCCCAGCCCGTCCAGGGTCAGCCCGCGCTGCCGGCGCCGGACAGCGTGCTCATCGTCTCTCCCCGGCTGCCGCTGGACGGGATCGGTGCCGCGCAGCAGTCCGGGCTGCTGGATGGGACCGTCACGGACTGGGCGGGGGTCGGGGCGCCGGTCAGCCTCCCGGTCGAGGCGCTGGGCGAGGTCGGTGCCGACGGCTATGACGATACCGTGGAGCAACTCGACGCCGGTCTCGTCGAGGGGGCGACACCGGTCGGGCGGGTCGCCTCGACCCCCCTCTCGGCCGTCGACTTCCGGGTCAATGTCCTGTCGGTGGATGGCCGCGACCCGCTCCGCGACCGGACCGAGGGCGAGCACGGCCCGATCTTCCGGGTCGGCATGGTCGGTGACGTCGTCCCCGGCCGGAACGTCCACCTGACGATGGACCGCTACGGCGACTTCCAGTACCCGTTCCGGCGCGTCGCTGGGCGCCTGGCCGGGTTCGACCTGACGATCGCCAACCTGGAAGGCAACATCTCCGACACCCTTGCCAACCCGGTCTATGAGAAGCCCAATACGATCGACTTCGTCACCGGCAGCGCCTTCATCGAGGGGTTCACGCTGGCCGGGATCGACGCCGTCACGCTGGGCAACAACCACTCCTGCTTCAATGAGACCGGCTGGGGCACCCAGGGCCTGGAAGACACGATGGCCGCGCTCACCGCCGCCGGGCTGCCGTACTTCGGTGCGGGCTACGAGATCGGGGAGGCGCGGGCACCATTCACGACCGAGATCGGTGGCGTCTCCATCGCGATCCTCGGCCACGACGCCGTCACCGCCAACCTCGACCTCGGCCAGAGCCGCGAACTCGGTGTCGTCGCCCAGACCTGGGGAGCCGACGCCGGCTCGCCGGGGACGAACCCCTTCGGGCTGGACCAGTTCCTCGCCGACGTCGAGGCCGCCGCCGCCGAGTACGACATCGTGATCCCGTACCTGCACGGCGGCGCCGAGTTCCAGTGGGTCGTGCCGGAGTGGCTCCAGACGGCCGCCCGCGGCGCGATCGACGCCGGCGCGACACTGGTGGTGACCAACCACCCGCACATCATCCAGGGCATGGAGGTCTACGCCGGCCGGCCGATCGTCTACTCGCTGGGCAACTTCATCTTCGACCAGATGTTCAGCGTCGACACCCGCCAGGGGCTGATCCTTGACCTGACGTTCGACGGCCCGGTCCTCGTCGGGCTCCGCTTCGGCGGCGTCGAGATCCTCGACTTCTGCCAGCCCCGCCCGGTGACGGCCGCCGAGCAGGCCGCGATCATGGGTCGCTTCTGGCGCTCGACGGACCGCCTCGCCGCCCGCTGACGTCCCCGGTTCCGGGCAGATCCCCGGGTCTGCGGACCGGTGCTGTGGCGCCAGTCTGTGGACCGGGCGCACGAACAGTCCTCCCGATGGACCCTTAACCCGTGAAGCTATCCACACGGCACACGAATTGAGTCCCACGGCGCAGCACCGGTGCTGACGGATGGTGGCCGGGCCACAGACACGTCGCGACGAAAGGAATCCCGATGATCAACCTCGGCTACACGCTGTCCAGCGAGGAGCATCGACCCAACGCCCTGATCGCCCACGGGCAGCGGGCGGAGGCGGCCGGCTTCGAGTTCCTGTCGATCTCCGACCACTTCCACCCGTGGCTTGATTCGCAGGGGCAGAGTGCCTTCGTCTGGAGCACCCTCGGTGGTCTCGCCCAGGCGACCAGCACGATCCGGGTCGGGACCGGCGTGACCTGCCCGACCTTTCGGATCCACCCGGTCATCGTCGCCCAGGCCGTGGCCTCCGTCGCGGACATGTTCGAGGGCCGGTTCTACTGGGCCGTCGGGACCGGTGAGCTCCTCAACGAGCACGTCACGGGGCTGCACTGGCCCCCGGTCTCGGTCCGGCGGGACATGCTGCGCGAGGCGCTGGAGATGATCCGGACGCTCTGGCAGGGCAACTACACGACGGAACGCGGACGCTTCTACATGATCGACAACGCCCGGATCTACACCCTACCCGAGACGTTGCCGGAGATCATCGTGGCCGCCGCCGGCCCCGAGGCGGCGCAACTCGCCGCCGAGATCGGGCAGGGTGTCGACAGCACCTCACCCAACAGGGAAGTCATCGAGACGTTTGAGCAGAACGGCGGCACCGGGCCTCGCTACGGACAGATGACCTGCTGCTACGGTCCCGACAAGACGGCCGCGACCGAGATGGCCCTCAGGCACTGGGGCAACGCGGGCATCCCGGGGCAACTGGGGCAGGAACTCGCCCTGCCGGCCTACTTCGAGCAGGCCGCCCAGCTGGTCACTCCGGAGCAGATCGCCGAGTCGGTGGTCTGTGGGCCGGACCCCGCCGAGTATCACGCCAAGATCCAGGAGTACGTGGAGGCGGGCTTCACCCATCTCTATATCCACCAGGTCGGACCGGACCAGGAGAGCTTCATCGCCTTCGCCGAACGTGAACTGCTTCCTACCTACCACCTGTAAGCGGTCACAGACTGGTCGAGTAGTCGGGACGTAGCCCCCGATGGGGCGGCTCGTGCAGGTCGACATCCGTATCTGACAGGACGGTGGGCCGGGCTTTCGAGCCCGGCCCACCGTCCCGATCAGTAGGGCAGCGGGCCGACCCCGGGACGCGGGGTCGGGCCGTCCTCAGGCGCGGCGAATCCCGGCCGTCCGCTCCGCATGCGGGCTCCGATGGCGGCCGGGGCCCCGCGGTGGACCTCGACCAGGGCATGCGTCGCGTCGCGGATCGTCACGGTCGTATCGGGACCGTCGTCGACGACGCTCATCCCGTCCTCGCTCACGACGGGATATCCCTCGATCGTGACGGTCCCGGTGAACGCGCCCGTCATGTCGGAGTGCAACTGGACCGAAGTGAAACGGACGCCGCGCTCACTGACCGGCTCCCACATCCCGATCTCGGAACTGACGAACGTAACGCCATTGGGTCCTGACTGCGTAGCCGGGACCCCGATCATGACGTCGCCATTGGCGGAGAAGACGGCTACTGTCGGTCCGGTCGGGGCATCCACGCACCAGATGCCGACGATCGGGTGCGTGGCGCGATCGATGGTACTCGTGGCCTGCGCTCCGACCCGTGAACCGCGGGTGGCCATCGCCAGGCCGAGGCCGCCGGCGCCGAAGCCAGCGAGGGCGAGACGGCGGGACAGGGGAGTGTCAGTCTCAGATGACGTCATGTTGTTGCTCCTGCTCACTCTATGGATCAAATACGGACGGAGACGCCAGCGATCCTGCTACCAAGTGCGAGGCGGTCAAGTCACTCGCCGCAAACACCACATCGTTGTGTCCACTTCCTTCCATGTCCGGCGACACGCACATCCGATCGGGTCATCCGTTCGGCTGCTCTGGTCCAGTGTGTGGTTGGAAGGGGGGAGGTACGTCCCGGAGTCCACGGATTTCAGGTGAGGAACGCGATCGAGCCGGTCTCCGTAGGCGTACGGAGACCGGCTCCCGTCGATGGACCGCCGGGATCGGATCGACCGTTCACGCCAGGCCGTGACGGACCGCGTAAGTCGCGACGGCGGTACGGCTCTCCAGGCCCATCTTGTTGAGCAGGCTGGAGACGTGCGTCTCGACCGTCCGTCGTCCGATGCTCAGCGCCGACGCGATCTCGCGGTCCGAGTGACCCTCGACCAGCAGAGTCAGGACCTCACGCTCGCGCCGGGTCAGGCCATTGTGAGCATGGTCATTGACAGATCGGCTGTGGGAGTGCGTTGACGGAGGGGCATCGAACATCCGCCTTGCCTCGGCGAAGGCCCGCTCCAGCGGCAGAACCCGTCCCTCGGCCAGGGCCACCGCGACGGCCGCCTCACCGAGATGCACGCGGGCTCCCGACAGGACCCGTTCGCGGTCGACCACGTCCTGCTCGAACGGAGTGACGAGGCCTATATTGTCGTAGTATCGAATCGCTGCCCCGACGAGACGAACCGCCGCCGCGTGATGACCGGCTTCGGAGAAGACCAGTGCGATCTGATCCAGGGCGGCAGCGACATTCTGAGGCTCTCGGAGTTCCAGGGGGAACTCGAGACTCTCCCGATAGTACCGCGCGGCGCGGTCGCTATCCCCTCGACGTTGAGCCATCAGACCTAGAAGCCAGAGCGAATCAGCGAACCCGTCGAGAGAACCGGAAGCGCGTTGAGCGGCAAGCGCATCCTCTGCCCATTGAGCAGCTTGCGAATAGTCACCCTTGGACAGAGCACTCACGCTCAGATTGTTGAGCAGGACAACCCGGTAGTTCGCGGGAGAGGGGAGAGAATCACCGAACTCGTCCAGCGTGGCGAGGGCATCGGTGAATGTCTTGATCGCCTCCTCATGGTCGCCGAGCGCCGTCTTGGCGATCCCAAGTCCAATCTGTGAATGGAGGATAGCCGCAACGTCGTCCAGTTCTCGAGCGATGCTCAAAGCCTCCTGGTTATAGCGGAGCCCAGCCAGGGGATCGCCCTGGTTAAGGGCTAGAAAGGCCAAGCTGTTAAGGACCTCCACCCGGTCGTGCGTCTGCCATCCGGCGCTCCATCCCACCGCCCGGTCCAGCCAAGTCCGCGCTTCCGACCAGTGGCCCTGTCGATGCCAGAACTGCCCGAGCTGTCCGACCAGGCGGACGCAGGATTCGGCCTGGCCCGCTTCCCGGAGCCATATCAGGGCCGCCCTGAAGTTGTCGTGCTCGCTAGCTAGCCAGCGAATCGCCTCAACCTGCAGAGGGGTGCACCGATGAGCGTCTGCCCGTTCAGCCACGCCCAGGCACCAGGCGGCGTGGGCGTTCCGGGCCGCTTCCCCCTCACCGTGCCTGGCCAGCTGCTCCAGGCCGAACATGCGGATGGTAGCCAGCATGTCGAACCGGGGTTCGCCCAGCGCGTCGCTGTCCCGACGCAGCAGGCTCTGGTCCACGAGCGACCCGATCCCGTCCAGGACGGCGTCGGCCAGGTCGGCTGACCCGCAGACCGCCTCGGCGGCCGCCAGCGTGAAGCTCCCCGGAAAGACGGCCAGGCGACGCAGGAGGATCTGCTCCTGCTCGCTCAGCAGGGCGTGACTCCAGGCGACTGTCGCCCGCATGCTGCGCAGACGCGGAGGCTGGTCACAGGGACCTCCCTCGAGCAGCGCCAGTCGCTGGTCCATCCGGGCCAGGAGAGCCCTCGGGGGAAGCGTCCGGACCTGGGCGGCGGCCAGTTCGATCGCGAGCGGCAGGCCATCCAGGTGGGCACAGATCGCGGCGATGACCGGGAGATCGGCCGTCCCAAACGAGAAGTCGCTCCGGGCCGCCTCTGCCCGCTCGATGAAGAGCCGGACGGCCTCGGACTCCAGAGGACCGGGACTGTCGGATGCCCCACCACCCGCTGGCAATGAGAGGGGCGGGATGGTGACGACGTGCTCGCCGGAGAGATGCAGGACCGTCCGGCTAGTCACGAGGACCGAGAGTCCTGGACATGCCGCCAGCAGGGCGGGGAGCAGGGGTGCGGCGGCCGCGAGATGCTCGAAGTTGTCGAGCACCAGCAGCATCCGCCGATCGCGCAGGAAGGCCTCGAGGCGCGTCTGGTCGGACCGATTCCCCGTCCTCGGGATGTCGAGCGTATCGGCGATCGTCGCGGCGACGAGGTCCGGATCCGGGACCGCGGCGAGGCTGACGAAGCGGACCCCATCCGGGAACGACGATGCGACCTCGTTCGCGAGCCGGATGGCCATCCGCGTCTTGCCGACGCCACCCGGGCCGCTCAGGGTGATCAGCCGGGTGTCGGGCCGGCGGATGCGCTCGACCGCTGCGGCGACGTCCCGCTCCCGCCCGACGAAGCTCGTCAGCGGGACCGGCAGGCACGGTATGCCCTGACACGGTATCCCCTGACGCGGTTCAGGGAACGGGACCGGGGCGACAGCCTGAAGAAAGAGACGATTGGTGGAGGTCTGGTCATCCATGACCCTCTCCTGCGTGAGGTTACAGCCCCGCGGGCATGACAC